>JAHISL010000099.1 GCA_018818185.1 Patescibacteria group bacterium
AGAACAAGTCGGTGTTGATATCTTAAAATTTGCTCTTCAACAACCTATTAGAAAACTAGCCATTAATTGTGGCGAAGATCCAGGTTATGTCTTTAGTAAAATTAATGATGCTCAACTAGCTGATCCCAAATCAGACATTGGTTACCATGCAGTCACTGGCGAATTTGTTTCTATGACCAAATCAGGCATCCTAGATCCGGTCAAAGTAACCAAATCTGCCTTAACCAACGCTGTTTCTGTTGGAACAATGATCTTAACGACTGACGTTTTGGTCGCTGATATTCCCGAAGAAAAACCTAGTGCTCCCGACATGGGTGCCATGGGTGGTGGTATGGGTGGTATGGGCGGCATGATGTGAGCCGATGAGGCTCATCCGCCGATGAGGCGGATTATCCGTCATTGCGAGCGCAGCGCGGCAATCTTCTATAAACTAACAAATCCCCTGGAAACAGGGGATTTTTAGTAGTATTCTATATTTATGTCTGTTTCGACCAAAGAAAGATATCCTTTAACTATTTTCCTCCGAGATATTTGGTCGTACACAAGAGGTTTTCATCGTCGTATTTCTTTTTGGGCAGTAGTCAGAAGTGTTAGCTCTCTTCAAGACTTATTACCCCAGCTTATATTTGCCTATCTTGTCGATTCATTTATTAAAAAATCTCTGTCCATTAATCAAATTTTTGGACTACTTTCCGCCATTTTAATAAATGGTCTACTCCAGGTTATTTTACGTCTTAGATCAAAATACTATCTTAATAAATTAGGCCAGCAAGTTAGACTATCTGTTCGTCAGTTTGCTATTTCGGAGTTAATTAATTTTGACCTTAGTTGGCATGAATCTCAGGGTTCAGGTAAAAAAATTACTGTCATTACTAAAGGCTCTGATAGTGTCAAAAGTTTAATTCGTTTTCTTAGCCAAAGTGGTGGTGGTACAGATATTTTCACTAATGTCGGCGCTGTTCTCATAATATTTTTAGGTTTAAATTGGAAGTTTTTTGTAATTGCTCTTCTAAATATTATTTTTTATATTGGGATCAACAACTATATTAATCGTCGTCTTAACCAAGTCAAACATTCACTGAACAAGGAATATGAGAGGGTAATTGCCAAAAATTTTGATTTTTTCTCTAATATCAGCCTCATTAAAACCTTGGGTATCGGCCATCAAGTCAACCAAACTTTATTTAACAAAGAAAAGAATTATACCAACAGATCCATTAAAATGAACTCTATGGGTATCAATAAATGGATTACTATCCAATCCGTTTCCCAGCTTTTTAATGTATCTATGCTTATTGTCGTCTCTCTTGATATTTTTAACGGAAAAATTTCTCCCGGATCGTTTTTAATTTACATTGGCTATATGGATCGACTTCAAAACGGTCTCTCAAGTATTGCTGGTTGGATCGACGACCTCATCGACATGAAGCTAGGCTTTTGGAGATTAGTTACTCTTGTAAATTCAGGAGAGAAAAGAACTGTTATTGGCTCTCATAAATTCCCAAAACCGTTAAAAAATATTTCTTTCAACAATCTTCATTTTAAATATTCTAAATCTCATCAGCCAGTTCTTGACGGCGTTAATCTGCTTGTCAAGGGTGGTGAAAAAATCGGCCTGGTCGGCGTCTCTGGTTCCGGAAAATCAACCTTAACCAAACTAATGTTACGACTCTATCTTCCTCAAAAAGGTGGCATAAAAATAAACAATGTCAGTCTTAATTCCATTAACACTGACGAAATCCACCGGAATTATGCCGTTGCCCCACAAGACAACGAAGTTTTTAACCTTACTTTTAAGGAAAACATTACTATTTCTTCCGGGTTGAGATATCAACCCAAACTTTATCAACAGTCTCTAGATATTTCCCAAAGCCAGACAATTCTCGACAAAATTAAGAACAACCACTCTATTTTACTCGGAGAAAAGGGAACAAAATTATCAGGAGGTGAACGTCAACGTTTAGGAATTGCTCGGGCTATTTACAAAAATTCTCCAATAATTATCTTCGATGAAAGCACTTCTTCACTAGATTCAAAAACCGAAGAAAAAATTCTTCAAAGTATTGAAATCGACCTTCGCGAAAAAACGATTTTTTGGGTCGCCCACCGTTTATCCACCTTACGTTTTACTGATCGTATTGTTGTTTTTGACCATGGTCATATTGTCGAGGTTGGCACCTTTGACGAACTAATAAAAAAACGAGGTCAATTTTTTCAACTATGGCAAATTCAAAAACTAACTCGCCTTCGCTCGAAGAAATAATCTTTTGTTAAAATGTTCTAATGAAAAAATATCTTTCAATTTGGGCTATTATCTGGGCACTTGTTGCCCTAATTGTCATTGTTCTCGGTTATCAAGATGCTCTTGGTGGCATTGCTCTCGCCGCCCTTATCAGTCTCTTTTTTCTTTTTAAAACTCTAAATTCCGCCTGGTCTGGGACTGTCACCGACATTAAGACAGAAAATGTTTATGTCTCTGATGATGACGGTGGTTACACTCGAAGCGCTGAATTTGCCTACATCAAATTAGACAATGGTAAAAGCAAAAAGACCGCTAATCTTGGCTGGAAAGTAGGGGATAAATTAGAGAAAGTTCGCGGTGAAACATCTGTAAAAATCATCAAATAGTTCTTGTTTTTAGGTTGATTTCTATCCTCTTTTGGCTTAAAGTATATCCGTATGAATAAACTTGTCTATTTCTTCGGAAACAACCAAACCGAGGGTAACGCCTCACAAAAATTTATTCTAGGTGGTAAAGGAGCCAACCTCGCCGAAATGAGTAAGATCGGTATTCCTGTCCCTCCAGGCTTCACTCTTTCTACAGAAGTATGTAAATATTATTCCGACAACAAACAGCAATATCCCCCCTCTCTTGAAAAAGATGTTTCAGACAATTTAGCAAAACTAGAACAAGCCACTGGAAAAAAATTTGGTGATGTCAAAAATCCTCTTTTGGTTTCCGTTCGTTCCGGCGCCGCCTCGTCCATGCCCGGCATGATGGATACTATTCTAAATCTTGGTCTTAACGAAGACGTTGTTAACCATCTTGCCACTGCCACCGACAATCCTCGTTTTGCCTGGGATTCCTATCGCCGTTTCGTCCAGATGTATGGCAACGTTGTTGAAAATATTGAACACGAAAAATTTGAACATGTCATCGAAGAAATAAAATCGTCCCTAGGTATTAAAGAAGATACTGATATGAGCGCGGCTAACTGGCAAGAAGTTGTCAAGGGCTACAAAAAACTATTTAAAATTGAAAAAAATCGTGACTTTCCCGATGATGCCAAAGAACAGCTTTGGGGTGCTATTCGTGCTGTCATGGGTTCTTGGAACAATACCCGCGCCATTACCTATCGTCGTCTAAACCATGTCGATGAAAAAATAGTTTTTGGTACTGCCGTCAATGTCCAATCCATGGTCTTTGGTAATCTTGGTGCTGATTCTGGTACCGGTGTTGCCTTTACCCGAAATCCAGCCACTGGTGAAAATCTACCCTACGGTGAATATTTAATGAATGCTCAGGGAGAAGATGTTGTTGCCGGTATTCGTACTCCCAAACATCTCGATTCTCTCAAAGAAGACAACGAAGTTGTTTATAAAGAATTAATTGATATTTTTTCCAAGCTGGAAAAACACTACCGCGACATGCAAGATGTCGAATTTACTATTGAAAACGGTAAACTCTATATTCTCCAAACTCGAAGTGGTAAACGTACTGCTCCCGCTTCGGTCAAAGTCGCTGTTGACCTAGTTACTGAAAAACTAATCACCGAAAAAGAAGCCATTCTCAGAGTCGAACCTGACAAGCTTGACCAGTTGCTTCATCCCACTCTCGACCCCAAAGCCAAGGCTAGCCATAAAGTAATTGCCAAGGGTCTTCCAGCCTCTCCTGGTGCTGGTGTTGGTCAGGCAGTTTTCAACGCTGACACTGCCGTTGAGTGGAAGGAAGCCGGTAAAAAAGTCATCTTGGTCCGTGCCGAGACCTCTCCCGAAGACATTGCCGGTATGGACGCCGCCGAAGGTATCTTAACCGCTCGTGGAGGTATGACCTCCCATGCCGCTGTCGTTGCTCGTGGTATGGGTAAGTGTTGTGTTTCCGGATGTGAAACAGTCACTGTCTCTGAAATCGAGAAAAAATTCCGTGTCGGTGACCAAATTGTAGAGGAAGGGGATTTAATTACTCTTGATGGTTCCACTGGAGAAGTCTTTTTAGGCGAAATTTCAACAATCAACCCCGAACTTTCCGGTTATTTTGGCACTATCATGGAATGGTCTGATAAATATAAAAAACTTGGAGTTCGTACCAATGCCGACACTCCCAAAGACGCTCAAGTCGCTCGTGACTTTGGTGCTCAAGGTATTGGTCTTTGTCGCACCGAACACATGTTTTTCGAAGCTGATCGCATCTTTGCCGTTCGTCAAATGATTGTTTCTGAAACCTTAGAACAACGTAAAGAAGCCCTTGCCAAAATTTTCCCCATGCAGAAAAATGACTTCAAAGAGCTTTTCCAAATCATGAAAGGTCTTCCTGTCAAAATTCGTCTTCTTGATCCACCTCTTCATGAATTTTTGCCAAAAACCAAAGAGGATATCGAGGCCATCGCCAAAGAAATGGGTATCTCTCCCGAAAAATTAACCGACAAGGTCGAGTATCTCCATGAATTCAA
>JAHISL010000100.1 GCA_018818185.1 Patescibacteria group bacterium
ACAGGTCGAACAACTTTTGAAACAAAATTTTCCCCAACATTTTGCCATATTTCGGGCAATCTTTCGGTATCTAATTTTATAAGAATAGTGGCTTCAACGGCAACAAATTTATTGTCAGAAGTAACGGCGTGAATAAGCTCATCACCCATAATTTCTTTGTTGTCTTTAAGAAATACATCTTTGGCAATGGTGTATTCAATAAGCTGAGCGTTAAATAGTTTGACACGATGGATAATAGGTATTTTAAAATGCATACCTGGATACCAAACATTTTTCAAAACTCCGCGAAAAATATCGTAGATACAGCCGACATGTCCTGGAGGAACGGTGACAATAAAACCACCAACGATTTCGTCAACAAAAAGTGAGACTAATAGATTATCAATAGATGCCATAAGCTTGATGAATTATACACTAAATGAGGAGGCCAAGGCCAATAAAGCCTTCTTGGGATCCGCAGACTTAATAACTGAAGAAGCAACTAAAATACCAGTGGCACCGAGTTTAAGACTGGCAGAGACGTCCTGAGGAGTGCTTATGCCAGCGCCAACAAGAAGAGACGAAGAGTTTAATGCCTGAGAGAAGTTTTTTATTTGTTCGGGTCGGGCGGTGGCAACAGAAATATCAGGATTACCAATAAATTCTTTGGGTTCATAGGCAAAATATGATGGTTTGAGTCTTGATCCCCAACGGGTTAATTGTCCAAATGTTTGAAGACATAAAACTAAATCAAAGTCCGGAGGACAAGATTTGACAATTCCTTTAATTATTCCGGGCTTAAGTCGATGTTCTGAGTGGTTGATTAGTGAGCCTTTTATCCCCAAGGCTTTTGCGGCAGAAATTGAGATGTAGCCAGTGTGCGGACCTTCAGAGAAAAGATCAACGTGCTGGAGGTAGACATCTATGTCTAGCTTTTCTCTGATCCTAACAGCGTCAAGAGCAGAAACAACGGGAATTATTTTGACGCCGGTTTCGGCCATGACCTCCTTGACAGTTGAAGCAAGTTTTATGGCAGAATCGGCAAAAGTTTGTTTATAAAGTTTAAAATTTAGTAAAATCATTTAAGATGATATTTTTGAATAATTTGGGCTAGACCATTTTTTAAAGAGGCCATAACGGCAGTAGAATCGCTGTTATTTTGAATTAAACCATTGATGGCATCGCTAAAGTATTTACTAAGCTCAGTGTTTAGACCTGAGTCATAAGTATTAGAAGCGAGATATCCAGACTCGGCAGTTGGAGCTGAATCTAAAAATGGCTTTAGCTTGGGATTGCTACTTATTTTGCTGGCAAGGCTGATACGGGGGTAAATTTCTCCAAAACTTCGAATTTGGGAGGCGGCCGAATACATTTTTTCCATGGAGTCTTTTGTGGTAAGAAATTCCAGAAATTTCCAAGCCTCAGCCTGGTGTTTACTTTTGGAGTTTACCGCCTCGGCCCAATAGGTAGCCCAATGAATATTGGTTAGATTTGCAGTTGAATTAGCGGTAGAATCAGTAATATTTTGAAGAGTTGGTAGCTGAGGAATAGTGGTAATGTCGAAAGATAAGCTAGGATTGATTTCTTCTATGTTGAAAACACGCCAAGAAGGAGCAATATAGAAAGCAAGCTTTCCTTGAGCAAATAGTTGCGTCGAGGGAGGGAGAGTTTCATCCCAAGTTTGATACTTGGTGCGAAAATTAATGTAGTATGAAATGACGTCTTTAATTTTGGCGTCATTGTCGGCATTATCTATCAGAATGTCGGCACCATTTTGTTTAAGAAGAAGGCCAAGAATGTCACTCCAGTGATCGACATTGTCGGTAAGCCCCATGGCAACACCGGCAACTTGGATATTACCTTGTTCATCTCTAACTGTAAGTTTGGCGGCAGTGGTTTGAAGATCCCACCAAGAACGAGGGAGCTCGACTCCCCCTTTTTGGATAAGATCTTTGTTGTAAAAAAGAACTAAACCATCGTACATCAGTGGAACTGCATAATATGAATTGCCTATTTTTAGATCTTTTTGAAAGACTTTGTAAAAATCCTGATCAAGACCGATTGAGGTAGCGGTGGCGGCTGGAACAGGGGCAATAGCGTTGTCAAACATAGGAAGCCAGGAACTGTGAATTCTAAAAATATCTGGGACTTCTTCTAGAGCTGGATCTTTGGCCAAACGACCAGCCAAACGACTTCGATAATCGATTTTATTGCTTCTTTTATAGTTGATTTTTATGTTGGGATTTTTTGATTCAAAATCGGAAATCAACGATTGTAAAACACTAGAATCTTCCCATAGTCCCCAATAATTTATGGTTACTGGTTCGGCATTTTTTGAATTAAGGGCGGGAATTAAAACTTTAAAAACCAGAAAGGCCACCAGGGCAATAAGCAATGCGATGACTATATATATAAAGGAAGGGGATGTTTTTTTTGCTTTTTGAGTACTAAATGACGAAGGGGAAGGAGGGGCCTTGTCGGCGGAAATAGGCTCAGGAATGGGTGGAATAGGAGGAGCTTTGCTTTCACTGTCCAAGACAGAAACTCGACGTGGTGGTAATGGTGATTTTATTTCGTTGCTATCCACATGTTTATTATAGCTGGTAAGTGAGGAAAAAATAAAGTAAAATTGCGCCCATGGACAGATTTGTGATGGCGATTGCTTCTTCAATAATTATAAGTTTAACCTCACTTGTTGGAATAATTCTTTTTAGGCTCCGTAAAAATCTTTTAAAAAAGGAACTGATGATCTTGGTGGGATTGGCGACGGGAGCGCTTCTGGGCGATGCTTTTTTACATTTAATTCCCGAAGCTTTTGAGAGCAATAATTCAAATAACGTTGGTCTGTGGGTGGTGGTGGGAATGATGATATTTTTTGCATTGGAAAAATTTTTAAAATGGAGACACTGCCATGATCTTGACTGTCATGAAGAAAATAGAATGGCCTGGATGAATTTGGCGGCTGATTCAGTTCACAATTTGATCGATGGTCTGATAATTGGTGGAAGCTTTATGACAAGTACGGGTCTGGGAATAACAACATCCATGGCAGTACTGATGCATGAAATTCCTCAGGAAATTGGTGATATGGGAATACTGATTCATAGTGGTTTCTCCTTAAAAAAGGCAGCTTTGATGAATTTGCTAACAGCATTTTTTAATCTACTCGGTGTG
>JAHISL010000018.1 GCA_018818185.1 Patescibacteria group bacterium
ACAGAGGTGAAAATTATTTTCTCAGTTTTTGATTCATTTCGAACCTTAATTTCTTTGGTGACTATTTCTCCTGGTTTGCCAGTGATTTCAAGGCGAGGGGGGATGGCGGTGAGTCCGAGGGCTGATTGAGCGATAGCTACTTTGGTAAAAGCGGTGGACAATAAGGCAATAATTAAGAAAATTATTGTTTTTTGGGCAGTTTGTATTTTCATTTTTTTGTAAATTTCTAGAAGGTGGCGGTGGCGGTATAAACAATTTTTCCTTCGTAGTCACCAGCTTCCTGAGTATTTGTAATAGAGAGACGGTAACAAACATTGGCGGATTCGGTGGTAGTTGGAATAGAAGTTTTTAACATAATGGGTTGAGCATTGGCATTACCGATTCCAAAAGGTTTAAATTGACCAGGGGTGAAGGGAATACTACTGCCGATATTGGTCATAGTGTATCCAAACTCAGACCTGCTAGTACTGGGAGTAGCCCAAGCGGTAGAACTGGTGGTAGTACAGTTGTTGCCGTTACAGAGAGTGTCTGGAATAGTAGTGGCAGTGTTAATGTTTTTCATGACGGCGTTTTCGTAGACAGTGACAACGTAACCACCGGCGGCATTGGTAACACAGGAGAGTCTTTGAGCCAGCTGATTAAAATTGCTGAGGCCAAGAGAGCCGAAGATAACCTGATCACCAGTGGTGTTGACAGCTCCCGAACTAAGTGTGGTTCCGGCGCCACAGGCGGTGGATCCAACAACAGTATTGCCAGTATTATCAATATAGAAAGTTATGGAAGGGTCAACGGTGGCAGTAACCCGGACGGATTCAACAACGGCGATTTTTCCTGGGGTTTGGTCGAGGAGAAGAGAACTGGAATCTAGTTGACGAAGAATATAGGTAAAGACATTGGCAGTGCCTTCTTGGGCGGCTGTATTCGAAGGGCTGGGATTAATTAGCTTATTGGTGGCGTTCCCAATAATAATAGTACCAGTAGCGCCAGTACCGGCCGGATTAGTGATTCCGGCTCCGAGAGAACATTGGATGACATGATAATAGGAAGTTACTGAAGGACTACCCATAGAAACACTGGTGGTGGTACCAACTGAGGCGGTAGCTCCCCAGGGACAAGTTACGGCACCGGCATCTAGAGTACCGAGGTCAAAACCTTGTTGATCGGGGATACCATCACTACTTTTTTCGGCAGCAAGACCAGAAGTTGATTTTATTAGTACTTGCCAAATACCGCCGGTGGAGTTTACTTCAGGTTCAAAAGAAACAGTGTGAATAGCTGAACGGGTGGCAATAATACTGCCGCCGGCAAGTGAGGAGACTCCGGAAATACCAGTATTTAACATAATTGTGGCGGTGGAACCGATATCTCTGACTATGTACAGGCTTTGACTACCACCAACCCCGACGGCGATGGTGTCACCAACAAATAGGTTGTTTGAAGTACTTGAGGGAAAGGAGGTGCTGGTGTCAATTTTCAAAACAGAATCGCCGGCAGTATTGCCAACTCCGACACCGCCGTAATAAGAAAATTGAGAATTTGAGAGAACATTTTTTACGTTTGTAGGGGGAACAGATTTTGCCTTTTGGGGATAGATAATACTGAGAATAAAGGTGGCAAAAAAGGTAAATACAAGAGTTTTGAGAATGATTTTATTTTTCACTGTAGTGATTTAGTAGACCAATGATGTGTATTAATAGTTAAGATTATGATGATTATATTTACTTGTCAATAAGTTGGCTAGAAGATGTGTTATTTGAAACAGTTTGATCTTGATAAAGTTTTTTCTTTATCTTTTTGCCTGTTTTGGCGATTAAATAGATGTTGTTAGCAGATGATATTACTTTCTGCTTGATATACTTTGTTTGTGATTTAGAAGAAAATTTAGAAGGAGAAAGATAACAATTGTGGCGATAATGAGGATGTAGGGGAAAACAAAAAAGTTAAATGAATATTCACTTTTGGAGCTAGAGTTGTTGAGTGTAATTGTGCCTTGATAAAATCCGGGCCAAATTGGGGCGTTAATTTGACAGAGAGTGTTTTCGTTTTGAGAGTTTAGGCAGTGAAGTAATCTCGAGTTTTGAGGGGTAACGGTGTAGGGAAATAAATTTTGATCTGAGATAACAAGATTATTTTTTGAGATAACTATATGGCCAGTGATTTGACTGTAGTGTTTACCATTGTTGAATATTTCACCGTTAATTCTAATTGGGAGAAAGATATCTTTTATTTTGGGGGTGATGGTGGTTGATGTTATTTGAAGATTGGTATCTTGTTCGCTTTGAGTGGAAGTGGAAATTAATAGATGAGAGCCAATTTTGGCAAGGTTCTGTTTACTGTTGAGATTGTTTAGAGGTTTTTGGGTGATAAAAAAAGTAAAATAGTGGTCATTTTCTTGAGTGTTTTTGTTGTTTATTTTTAGGACCAATTGTTTTTTTTGTTTTGGAGAGAGAAGAAAGTCTTGGTTTAGCTTTAGGTCTGAGTTTGAGAGTGAAAATGTAAAAGTGGGATTGAGGGTAGTATCGGTGTAAGAAACAGTGCCGAGGTTGTCGGCTGGTATCCATGGCGAGACAGAGGTGGAGAGGAGAACTGATTCAGAGGAATTATTGATAATATCGTATGCTTGGGTAAAAACTGAATTTGGTTTGAGGACAATTTCAATTTGAGCTGGTTTGATTGTAAGATCTAGTTGGCTCATATATTAGTATCGGGGAACGAGGGTATAGGTGATGTAGTTTTGGTAATCACCGGCCGCCTGGAGAGGTGAAATAATAACTTTATAGTTTATGGTAGCAGTTCGGTCTTTAACGGGGGAGTTTTCAGAGAGAATTATGGCGGGATCTTCATTGTTTGAAATGTCAGAAAATGGACGATAGAAGCTTGAGTCAGAAAAGTATGAAGAGGCGCCAACACCACTGGCATTGAAGCCAAAACCGTACTCTGTAGTGCTGGTCCAGGCAGTGGAAAAGGTATGGGTACAGTCATTGAGATCGCAAGAAGTATTGGGGATGAATAAGCTGGAGTTGATCCAAAGAGGGTGGTTTTCTTGGGCGGTAACTTGATAGCCGTGTCCTGAGGGGGTGGTGATAGTTAAAATGTTTGTATCGGTGGAGGCAATACCCGGAGCAATGGTGCCAAATTCGATGTTGAGCTTGTCGATAGAAAATGACAATTGGTTAAAGGTGTCGTAGATATATTGAAAACCGGATTTAATTTTTAAACCATTTTTTTCGTATGTGCCGGGAGCGTTTTGGCCAACGGTATCGGTTAGCTGGTAATTGGTTGAAGCTTTTCTCCCGGAGGTAATATTAAAATTTCCCCAGTCAATATAATAGGAGGGGGATGAAAAGTGTTGTGCGTAAGCAGGGGAGATGAGAGATTTGTTGAAGTCTATGGCCCTGGCGAGGCAAAGGGAAAGAGTAGAGATAAATATTAAGTATTTAAATTTCATCTGATTTTTCATCGATGCTACGGCTAAGTTTTTCTGAGTTTTTCAATAAATTTTTGACAATTTTGTTGATTTTGGGGTTTTCACTCAGAAAGAGGATTTCATTTAAAGATTTTTTTAAGTGGAGCGATATCCAAAAAAGAAAGTCGGTTTCGTCTTGGGAAATGATATCTTCGGTGTTTTTTTGGAGTTCTTGTTGCCTGGAAATGAAATAAGTTAGGGGGGAAATTAGTAAAACCGAAAAGAGTTGAATAATAGAATTGATGGAATTTAGGCTATAACTGTAGAAAGCCATTGTTATCAGAGAAAATACAAGGTTGATGGTGGGTTGGTTTTGAAATGAAAGAGAAAAAAGCAGGAAGTATGAAAGAAAGAAGATTGGGGAGGAAATCCCCCCAGTGGAAAAAATAGCGAGGTTTAGAACAAAAATAACGACGGGAAGAAGAATCTGGCGAAAATAAATTAGAGATAAGATAATGATTAGGGAGGCGAAAGCAATAATTTGGGGAATGAAAGGTACAAGAAACTGGCATTGATAGGCTATAAAAGCAAAGAGCAGGGGGGTGAAGAAGGTTGAAATTTTGATAAAAAAAGACATTAATAAATTATACATGTTATATTTTTTTAATGAAATTTTTTTGGGTAAAAAAAATTACATTAACAGATGGCGTAATTTTGCTTGGCTTGATCTTGATGGTGATAGGTTTGGGTATGAAGATAAGGGAAGCGAAAACAGTGACAGAAGAGAATAGGTATGTATCAGTGGAAAAGAAGCCTGAAACGATGATAGTTTCGGTAAATATTAATACGGCAACTGCTGTGGAGCTTGAAAGTTTACCAGCGATAGGTCCAGTAACAGCCCAAAAGATTATTGAATATAGAAATAGTCGAGGGGTATATCAAAAAATTGAAGATATTATGAATGTATCTGGGATAGGGGAAAAGACATATGAAAAAATCAAGGAAAATATTCGAATATAAACATATTTTTGGATGGTTGCTGATTTGGTTTTTGATATATAAGTTTATAAAGAAGTCGGATTTGATAGTAGCGATACAACATGTTTTGCCAACAAGAGAATCAGGCTTGCTTATGGGGATGGTGTGGGGAGAAAAGAGTGGGTTGCCAAAGGGTTTGTATGAATTACTGATAAATACAGGGTTAATTCATATTGTGGTAGTGAGTGGGGCAAATTTGATGATAGTAGCTAGGAGTTTGGTTGAAACATTGGCAAAATATGTTGGCCGAAAGTCGGCAATAATTGGAGGTGGGGGAATTGTTTTGTTTTATGTTAATTTGGTGGGGTGGCAGATTCCGGTAGTGAGGGCGCTTTTGTTTCTTGGGATATACTATCTAGCACAACTTTTGGGAAGAAGATTTAGAGCTGACAGAGC
>JAHISL010000101.1 GCA_018818185.1 Patescibacteria group bacterium
CTTTAAAACCTCTCTTGAGAATGTTATTCCGGTTTGTGCCAAAACTGAATTCGAGCTGTCTGAACTTTCCTTTGATGACAAAAAAAATTATTTACAAGAACTTGGCGTCTCCAAATCAGGCTTAGAAAGGGTCATTCAAAAGGCTTATCAGACCCTTGGCCTTCAATCTTTTTACACCGCCGGTCCCAAAGAAGCCAGGGCTTGGACAATTAAGCAAGGGAGTACTGCTCCCCAGGCCGCTGGTGCCATTCATACCGATTTTCAACATGGTTTTATCATGGCTGAGATAGTTTCTTATAATGATTTCGTCGCCAATAACGGTTGGGAAAACGCCAAGGCTAAGGGGCTTCTTCGTCATGAAGGCAAAAGCTATTTGATGCACCCCGACGACATTGTCGAATTTAGATTTAATGTATAGTAAAATACAAATCTATGTCATCACCTTATGTAGAATCTCCTGACAAATCATTTACTATTAGAAACAACGGCGAATATCCCTGTCAAAAACACCCAGAAGTTAGGCCTGTACTAACCAGAAAGCGACCTCAAGAATATATGTGGCAAGTTCTTGATATTGTCTGTGTCGACAGCTCTGAATGTCAACTCACTCCCTGCATGCTTCACACTCGTTGCGCTATCAAATAAATTGGTAATCAATCTAATAAAAAAGTGTATAATATCCTCAAATGCCAAGATCAGTCGATATTCCCATTGACTCTGTCCCAAATTATTGCCTCCCTTCACAGACTGAACCAGAGTTAAAAACTTCATTTATTAGAAAGGTCTGTGCTACTAGCCTGGGAGTGCCCCTTCCCATCATTCCCAATTGCCAGATAAGTGCCGATGTCAATCCTGATCAGATTATTTCAAGAATATATTGTTCCAAAACTGATTGTCTCGCGGACTGTCTTCTTCGTCGATAATAAATATTTTTTCAGATAAGTCTTGGTTTCAAAAATCTTGTTTAGCCAAGACTGATTTCTTTTATAATTGAAAATTTACCAGGTGCCAAAGTTTTCGATGTTAATTTAATTATATTTACCGTTTTTGGAACAATAGTACCGAAACTTCCATTAAATCTTGCAAAGGCCTTATGCAATAGCTCTATTTTGGGTGTTTCCAAATATCTCATTATGCTAATATGACCAATTCCTTCAAATCCGTTGGAATACAGGTTCCATTCATCTCTGTTAGGGTTAATAAAGTCTCTCAATTCTTGCCTCAACTTTGCCATATCAAACTGAGGTTTCGCCACTATTTGCATTGCTGAATAATTTCTAAAATCAGCACACATGATTTCAAAAGATAATTTATACCTTGAAAGTATTTTCTCAATCTCAGTTGACATCAGTTTATTGAAAAATTCCGGTTTAATATTCGGCAACAAGGTCATGTGAAGTTTTTCTGCTGGATAATAAAACTGATTTGTTTGGATTTTTTTAAATTCTTCAATTGTTTCTCTATATTTTTCCACATCAAACCCCTCAACCGACAAGTTAATTGTTCCCGACAGCGGTATAGTGTCTTCCCAAATTTTTACCTTGTCAAATTCAAAATTTTCTATGTTTTCTGCAGCTTTCGCGATAAAATCATCCATGGCCAAATTATTAATCATCTCCGGTCCCACCGCAACTGGTAAAACGAGTTTGGCTATTAAGTTGGCCAAAAAATTTAACGGTGAACTTATTTCTGCCGATTCCCGTCAAATTTATACCGGCCTGGACATTGGTACCGGCAAGGATCATCCTAAAAATATAAAGATAAATTTGGTCGATATAATCACTCCCGATCAATCTTTTTCTGTGGCCCAATATCAAAAACTTGCCCATCAAAAAATTATCGAAATCCAAGCCAAAAACAAACTTCCAATCGTTGTCGGCGGCACTGGCCAATACATTGATAGTCTTATCAACCCAAACAAACCCACGTATTCAATAAAGCCAAATCATTTTTTACGTTTCTTTTTAAATCGATTTTCAACCTTCCAACTACAAAAACTATACTCTTTTTTAGATAAAAAAAATTTTGACTCTCTTAATAATTCTGAACGTCACAACCCTCATCGTTTAATTCGAAAAATTGAAATTAAGTTGTCATTGGGTAACAACAAAAACTCTCCCCCAAAAATCCCCAGTTTTGACATTTTGCATCTTTCTCTCACCGCCCCAACTTCTTATCTTTATCCCCGAATTGATTCCCGTGTTGAAAAACGCCTAAAATTAGGCCTTTTAGACGAAATTAAAAAAATACTTAAGAAATATTCCTGGTCTGATCCTGGGCTAAACACCTTGGCCTATTTTGACTTTAAAAAATATTTTCAAAAACAGGCCCCTCTTGAATCTTGTATTAGCACCTGGCGCTTTCATGAGCACTCCTATGCTCGTCGTCAAAAGACCTGGTTTAAAAAAAGAGAAGCAATTAACTTTATTGATATCAGTCGTCCAAATTACCTCAAACAAGCTCTTGAATTAACCAAAAAATGGTACAATTTGTCATGAAACCACAAAAAGTCGAAATTTCCTATAAGACAGTTGTTTTTACCGTTGCCTTTCTTCTTTCCTTGGTTGTCGTTTGGCAGCTTCGTAGTTTGATTCTCCTCGTCTTTTTGTGTTTTATTTTTATGGAAGGTCTAAATCCAGCTGTAACTTGGTTACAAAAGATGAGAGTTCCAAGAATTCTTGGCATCCTGATTGTTTATGCCATTATCGCTGCCATTCTCTTTTTCTCCATGGCCGGCCTCATTCCCGCCCTCGTTGAGCAATCAACAAGCTTGGTTAACGCCATTCCCTCGGCAATTGAGAACATTGATCTTTGGGGTATCAATCCCGTTGATTTTTCTTCTCAACTCAAAATTCTTGAAAATCTTCCTGGCAATATTGCCTCTACTGCTATTTCTATTTTTTCAAATTTAATTTCCGTTTTTGTTTTCTTTGTCATCACTTTTTACCTTTTGTTGGAGAGAAAAAATTTGGAAAAATATTTGGTTGATGCCTTTGGCCAAAAAAACAAAAATATGGCTTTCAAAATTGCTACTCGTCTTGAAAAACTTCTTGGTTCTTGGGTTGGCGCTGAGTTATTTTTGATGTTAATTATTGGTGCCCTTTCCTATGTCGGTTACCTGATTATAGGCTTAAATTATGCCTTACCTTTGGCTATTATTGCTGGAATTCTTGAGCTTGTTCCCAATGTTGGTCCGACTGTCGCCTCCATTATTGCCGCCCTCTTTGGACTCACAATTTCTCCTCTTGTCGCTGTTTTAGCCGTCATCTGGGGTATTGTAGTTCAGCAACTGGAAAACAATTTTATTGTCCCCAAAATTATGAAAGAAACAGTTGGTATAAATCCTCTTATTACCATCCTCTTAATTGCCTCTGGAATTAAGCTAGGCGGTATTGTTGGTGCTGTTATTGCTGTTCCTCTTTATCTTGTCATTGAAACAATTGTCAGATCACTTTCAGAGTAATTAAAAAAATACTTCAAAGAAGTTGTTAAGCCGGATTCTGTTTATGGGCCATCTATCTATTCTCTCTACCTGAGACTC
>JAHISL010000102.1 GCA_018818185.1 Patescibacteria group bacterium
AACTCCGCCAAATTCACCTGCTAAATCGTCATTAGAACTCTTATTCTCTTTTGGGGGTAAAAATACCGTGTACGGATCATCTAATGCCGCCACCATTCCTGAAATTGCCCCATAAGACATCGCCTTATCATCCATCTTGTCCTTATCCAAATAGCTTTCCTTCAATTTATTCCTGACCTTAGACATTAAAGATAAATTCAAAAAGCTGCCATCACTCACTCCGCCAGTACTACTTATTCCTACCGACCTTCCCGCTTTAAAACTCACCAAAGCAGTGGTCGCCAACAAAGCCAAAATAACAAAAATGTTCCTTATCTGTTTTTGCATGATTTTATTCTACCTCAACTTTTTCCACTCTCCACTACTTACTTTTTTAATCACCACATCACTTTTCTCGTCACTATCATTCTCGAGGCAAATTATTCCCTTAACTCCAATTACTTCAGCTTTCATCAAAACACTATCATCAAGCTTCTTGACCATAATCATTTTGTCTTTGGCCTCAATTGTCAAATCAGTTAATCTCTCCACAACGTGACTCCACAATTTCCCTTTTATCATGTCTCTATATTACTCTTTTGAGGTGGTATATGGCAACAAGGCTAATTCTCTGGCCTCTTTTATTACTTGGGCCAGCCTTCGTTGATGCTTCATACAAACTCCGGTCGTTTGGGCCGCCAAAATTCGACATCTTGGTGACAAAAACTCTCTTAGTTTCTCGTAATCACGCCAATTTGGAACTGTTTCTGTCTTACAATAAACACAATCATTTCCTCGACCCTTAAGTCTTACGAATTTGTTTCTACCCTTTTTCTTTGTTTTTTTCATTTTGTTTATAATTTAACAAGCTCTTCATCAACCGCATTTTCCTCGGTCGAAGCTTCACCGCCATCCTCATCTGTAACATTACCAATATCGTCAGGAATAACAATATCCTCAATTGCACCATTGTTTAGGTCAATTGATTCTTCATCTTGAGACACCTCTTCTTCACCATTCTGGCTTGATGCACGATTAACTCCCTTGTTATCCAAGATAATCATGTCTTCAATCACTATTTCAGAAACTTGTTTTCTCATATTTGCCGAATCAGTTATCTCTCGATATTGAACCCTTCCTTCAACATAAACTCTTCTTCCCTTGGCCAAAAGCTGTGAGCAAAGTTCAGCCAGTTTATTCCAGGCCACAATTCTATGAAATTGAGCATCCTCTTTCTTTTCACCCTGTTTTGTTGTCCAGACTCTATTTGTGGCTAATCCAAAAGAAACGACTGCCATTCCGGCTGGAGTATATCTAAGCTCGGGATCACGAGTTAAGTTACCAATTAACATTACTTTGTTCAGACATCTACTAGGCATTTTTATTCCTTAATTCTTTAAATTTTTAATATTAAATAACGGATGACATTAACATCACGATTCAAAAAAAGTTTAAATTCAGTGGATTTTATGGGTTTGTTTCCACCAATGGTGAAAACCCAATAATTTGCTTTATCAAAACCTTTGACCGTATACGCTAATTCTTTTTTTCCCATATCTTCGCGATTATCCACCGCAAAATCCATGGCCTCAATTTTATCTTCGATCAATTTGATCGTTTTTTCTTTTTCTTTTGATTCAGTTTTTGGGCTCAAAGCCACAATTACCTCATATTTATAGTTGCTGTCTTTCATCGAAGATTAGCTTAACATGATTTTTTTAATATTACAATCACAAAATTCCTCTAACCTTTCTTATTCTTTAACCTTTTCTGCTTCGTCCAATAATTTATTTGCCTCTTCATAAACATCTTTATTTGTCTTTCCAATTATATCATCGGTCACATCAATATTTTCGCCTATCTCTCCAGTAAATTCTTCCAAAACATTTGCCGTATCCTCACAAGCCTCTTGTTTCAATTTTTCAGCGTCAATATCAGTATCCAAAATTGCCATCAATCGATCAATCACCTCTTCCCCTATTTCAATCTCTTCATCAGTCCCTATTTCTAATAGAATTTTTCTTGCTTTATCCAAAGACTCTTCTGACAAATCACTTGTTTCAATTATTTCTCTCGCTTCTTTTAGCTTCATAAAACAATATTATCACAAAAAAATTGACTTAAACATCCTTTTTTCTTGGTGGATTTTGCTCAACTAATCCAAGAGCTCTCATCTTCAACCCAAAGGATTTTGTTGCTTTTCCCGCTCTCTTCCGGGGGTCATTATCACCAAAAACATAAGTCAACCTTCCATATTCAGCTCGTGAACCCCCTTCAGGCCAGTCAAGATTTTTAATTTCTTTTAACAACATCCTTAATCAATCTTACCACCCTTAAACTCACTTGTCGCCGACATCTGACTTGGGTCTGGGCTTTTCTTTTTAGGGCCTGGGGCAAACTGTCTTTTCTTCGCTTCACGTTCATCATTTCCTGGTTCCTCTAAACTTTGCCTTTCTGCTTCCTCAGCCTCTCTTTGCCTTTTTATATTTTCCAAAAATTCTCTCTCTTTTTGCTCTTCTTCACTTTCTTTCTCTCGCACCACTTCTTTTATCTCCGCCTCCACATTTCTCCCCGCCAAATTCTGCATTTTTGCCATCTCTTCCTGTTTTTGCCTTTCATCTTTCGCCTGTGCTTGCGCCATCTCTTGATCGCTCATCGGATCCATATTCCCCACCAATTCCTTGCCCGTAATCACCCCGCTAACAATATCCACCGCCTGTTTTCCACTCTCCTTAATCGTTTCTGCACCCACCTCTCCCAAACCTTTTACCACTTTTTTTAAAATATTATCATCTACCATTCTGTATTTAGATTATCAAAAATTATTTCAAAAAATAAACACTTAAATTTCTCTTCTTCCTTCAAACGCCCTCGACAAGGTCACCTGATCCGCATAACCCAATTCTGCTCCCATCGGCAACCCACTTCCAATTCTTGTCATCTTGCCTTTATAGCCAATCCCTTCAAGTTTCTTTTTAATATACAAAGCCGTCCCCTCACCTTCTATGGTTGGATTTGTCGCCAAAATTACCTCCTCAATTCCATCTCCCTCCACTCTAGATATCAATTCAACAATCTTTAAATCATCGGGCCCAACATGATCCAAGGGATTTATTACCCCTCCCAACACATGATACAAACCGTTATAACCACCAAGTGCCTCTATCGCCAGCAATTCGTCTGCCCTTTCTACTACACAAATTTGTTTTTTGTCTCGTTTCTTGTCCTGACATATTTCACATATTTCATCCTCTCCCACTCCAAAACAAACCCGACAAATTTTAATTTTCTTTTTTAGATTAACTACCGAGTCTGCCAATTTTTCAGAAAAGCCGTCTGGAACTGATAGCAAATAAAAACCCAGCCTAGCAGCACTTTTTGGCCCAATCCCCGGCAATCTTTCAAAACTTTCAATCACCTCGCTCAAAGCTCTTGGTATTCTCTTCATATTATTTCAAAAGACCGTCAAGTCCACCCAAATCTTGCATTTTTTTGGCCGCGCCTTCTTGTGATTTTTTCATCGCCTTGTTAATCACCTCCACCAATATCTTATTTTCTGCCCCATTTACCGATAAATATTTTATCTTTTGATCTCCGGAAACCTTAATCAAAATTCCACTTTCTTCCATCTCTGTCAATTCTGACTCCAGAGCTTTCTTTAATTTAAAGGCCTGGGCCATTAGTTTTGCTTTATCAAACATGTTTTTATAAAAAAAATAATTAATTAACTTCTAATTTTACCATTATCCTCGCCTCATAAAAATCTTACTTTCACCCCCGTCCTCTCTTCTACTAAGTCATAAAAGGTCTTGAGTTCTTCATCGTTTAAGTCTCTCAATCTTCCGGTTGCTGTATCAAATTCTCTCCTTCGTACCTCTTTCGGATTTTCACCATCTAGCCACTTCAAATAATGTCTCAATAAATGCTCTTCTTTTGGTAGTAATTCCAAATTCTCCGGTTCATTTCCACCACCATCAATTCTCCCCTTAATGTGATGTACCTCAAGCCTCCCCTGACTCATATCCAAATTCTTCCCTGTAAATGTCGAAACACCTCTCTGCCTTTCAAATAATTTTTCTTTCTGACGTCTTCCCATAAAAACTCCTAGCCAAAAATATCCTTTGCCACATCATATATTTCTGCCTCGGAAACCACCTTTTGTTCTCCGCTATCATTTCTTCTCAAGGGCAACTCTTTTCTACTATTCTTTTCACCTAAAACGCAATTAAATCTCACTCTGCCTCCAAAAACTTTTTTCAAACCAATTTCCACAATTTTTCTATTTTTCGCCTCTTCAAGCTTTTCTTTATGAAACTTATAAAAAACTTCTATCACTAATCCATCTTTACCTGTCTTCTTGGGTCTAGCTGCTCGTAAAAACGCCTCCACTGAATGATTATAGGGTTTTACCGCTTGCAACACCTCCCCCCATTTTTCCTCCGCCTCTGACAGTTTAATTTCCACCTCCCCCACCGTCTCTTCAACTGGACTACTTTCAACTTTCTTTACATCTTTCTCCTCAACTATCTTTTTTTCCTCAACCTTTACCTTTTCTTCCTTTTCTTCTTTAATAATTTCTTTTTTAACTTCGCCACCCCCCCTCATCTCAATTACCGCCAATTCCAACGGTAACTGCTCGATCATTGCCACCTTCTCCATTTCCCCTGCCCTAACCAGTATTTCTATTCTCTCCTTTAGCTCAACCTGCCCAAAATCAAGCAATATCTTTTGATGAAAATATTGTAACCATTTTAATCTTAGTTCTCCAAAATCCACCCCTTTTTCCGCCATTTTTTCAAGTTTCTCCAAAATTATCTTTGTTTCACCACTATCCAAATCTGCCTCAAATTCCTCCCCCGGGTAATCTCCTCCAGCTGAAACAAAATACTCTTCTACGTCTTCTTTACTAATCTTATCTCCAAACTGTAAAAAAACTTCATTAAATGTTTTTTGCAAATTTCTAAAGCTACCGTCGGAATTCGCTATCAACAATCTCCTCGCCTCATCTTCAAGATCAATTTTTTCACCTTTTATAATTTTGTCCAATGATTTTCCCAATTCTTCATCCTTACCCTTTCTAAAATTTACCTTAATTAAACGTGACAAAACCGTCTCTGGAATTTTTTGGGAATCGGTCGTACACAATATAAATACCGTATCCTTCGGCGGTTCCTCAATTAATTTTAAAAAAGCATTAAAGGCTTCCTTGGTCAGCATGTGCACCTCATCGATAATAAACACCTTTTTCTTTAGCTTAAGTGGTGATAAATAGGCCTTTTCTTTTAACCAACGCATGTCGTCGATTCCCCTATTTGACGCCGCATCAATTTCAATAATGTCCAAACTATTTCCCTTTTCTATTTCCAAACAATTCTCACATTTTCCACACGACTCCCCATCTTTTATTTTTAAACAGTTGACCGTCTTAGATAAAATTCTTGCCGCCGAAGTTTTTCCAGAACCCTTTGGTCCGGCAAAAAGTAAAGATTGAAATTCATTATCACTCAAAACAATACTCTTAATTTTATCCGAAACTTCCTG
>JAHISL010000103.1 GCA_018818185.1 Patescibacteria group bacterium
CTGGCTTGATCAAAGGCAAGAGCGATACTAGTTATGGCTTTGGCGGTATTGAAATTGTCGTCCATTGCTGTTTTAAAATTTGATTCAAGCTTATCTATTTTTTCATATTTTGCCCAATTTACGGAAAAATCTGGTATTGTACCGGATAAAATACTGTCAATTTTGGACAGAATTTTGTAAAAATTGTAAAGCTTTTTTCTGGTGGTGACAAATAACTTTTCGCTGAAGTTGAGTGGCAGAGAAAAGCCTCGGGACAAAACAGCAAGGCGGATTTCGTCAACGGTGTATTTTTTCAACAAGTCTTTGACGGTGTAAAAATTTCCCAAACTTTTGCTCATTTTTTTACCATTCAGGTTGACGAGACCATTGTGCATCCAATAGTTGGCCAAAACTTTACCGTTGGCGGCTTCGCTTTGGGCAATTTCATTTTCATGATGAGGGAAAACTAGGTCCAGACCACCTCCGTGGATATCAAAGGTATCACCTAAATATTTTTTGGCCATAACAGAACACTCGATATGCCAACCAGGACGACCCGAACCCCAAGGAGAATCCCAGAAAGGTTCACCTTCCTTGGCCGGTTTCCAGAGAGAAAAATCGTATGGTTTTCGTTTGTTTGCTGATTCGTCACCACTGACTAGATCTTCTGTTTTTCTACCAGACAATTTGCCATATTGGGCAAAAGAGTCAACATCAAAGAGAACTTCCCCATTGGCAACATAGGCATTGCCTTTGTCGATTAAGGCGCCGATGAAGTCGATAATTTCGGGAATAGTTTCAGTGACCTTTGGCTGAAAGGTGGCGTCGCCAACTTTTAATTTTCTTAGATCTTTAACAGTTTCCTGGACATAATAATCGCTAAGTTCTAGAGGGTCTTGATGTTTATCATTGGCTTTTTTGATAATTTTGTCATCAATGTCGGTAAAGTTTCTGACGTAGATAACTTTATAACCTAGATATTCAAAATAATTTCTCAAAACATCAAAAACTACAGCTTGTCGAACATGCCCCAGGTGAATTTCGTCATAGGTGGTAACTCCGCAGGAATAAATCTTGACCATCGAGGGATCTAGGGGGACAAAATTTTCAGTCTTTCTGGAAAGTGAATTGTAGAGTTTCAATTTTTATTTGATTAATAAGATAGCTATATTATGCCATAAACAGACTCATCCGGCTTATAATGATTGAAATTTTCGCCAAAAAAAACAATATTTAAAATCATAAGTTAGAATTACTTATGAGTATTTTTAAAAAGACTGGTTTTATTTTTTTGGTTACATTATTGTCCCTTGGTTTTTGTACGCAGGTCAAAGCAATCGGTGGCGATGAAAAGAATCAGACGCTTGAAGCGGAAATAGTAAAAATAGTTGAAGAAAAAGAAACCGATGTGATGGGAACAAAGCAACTATACCAAAGGCTTGAGTTGGAGTTAACTTCGCCAAATTTCGGAAATATTATTGTTGAAAATGGAAATCAACCATTGGTCAACATTGTTGAATATAAGGCTGGTGATAAGGTGTTGGTAGAGCTAACGACTGATCTGGATGGTGGCCAAGAATATATAATCATAGATTTTATTCGCAAAGATAGTTTAATTCTTTTGTCAATAATTTTCGTGATCCTTCTGGTAGTTGTTGCTAAGTGGAAAGGACTTTTTTCCCTCTTGGGAATGATATTTACTTTTTTTATCGTCTTTGTTTTCGTTCTCCCTAGACTTTTAGCTGGCGATAACCCTATCTTGATTGCTGTCGGGGCCTCTTTAGTTATCATTCCCGTTTCCTTTTATTTGGCTCATGGGTTTAATAAAAAAACTACTATCGCCATCATTAGTTCCATAATAAGTTTAATAATTACTGCTGCTTTAGCTTCAATCTTTTCCCAAATTGGCCATTTAACTGGATTATCTTCAGAGGAGGCCGGGATGCTATCCATAGATCAGGGAAATCTAAATATGAAGGGAATATTGTTGGCAGGAATTGTCATCGGTGCCCTGGGTGTGCTTGATGACATTACGATTTCTCAGGCCGCCATAGTTGATGAATTAGCCAAGACGGCTAATTTGACCAAAGCCAAAGATCTCTACACCCGGTCGATGGTAATTGGTAAAGACCATATTACCTCAATGGTTAATACTTTAGTTCTAGCCTATGCCGGGGCCTCTTTGCCTTTGCTTTTAATTTTTACAAACAACCCTCACCCATTTTTAGAAATTATCAATTATGAGTTGATAGCTGAAGAGATAATCAGAACTCTAGTTGGCAGCATCGGTTTGATTTTGGCCGTGCCAATTACCACCATGATTGCCGCCAACTCTTATAAAAAATAAAGTTAATTTATTTCTATTGACACATCATTTGATCATCCGTTGATACTGGAGATTGATCGTTTTCAAGACTGGGGATTGGTTCATAATCTTCCATTGGCTTGGCAGGATTTGGTTTTACATACTTTACTTCCTTGTTCATGGGAATTTCATTGTTAGGTAAAGTGATGATTTTTTGATTATTTAACCATTTATCAAAACCATTCCAAGTAATTTTGTCAGAAGCTAAAGCTTTTTCATATTCCTTCCACCATTCAAGTCGGGTACCACCTAAATAGGCATGGGAGACTAAAATCATATTAGTTGGTTTTTTAGCCAGACTTTCATCAAATATTTTTCCAAATTCTTTGGCATCGGCTCCTCTAGCCCAGAGACTATAATCACAAAGCGAACCTCTGCCCATTGGCTCACCGACATCTACATTAGTCACTGAAATGACTTTTGTCTTATATTCCTTTGGTTGATAAACTACTGCTTCAACGTCTTTGGTACCACGGCCAAGAATATATTCGATTCCGAGGGCATCTGCCACCTTTAGAGTCGTTTCGTCATAGGCAAAATAACGACTACTACCAACTCTCATTTTTTTACCAGTAATTTTTTCAACTAGTTCTTTTGATTCTTTTAAATAGTTATATTGTTCTTCATAAGACATATCCCAAAAAGGAGCAATACTATAGCCTCCGGCAATTTCATGACCTTTATCAGCCAGTCTTTTAAAAACTTCAGGATATTCTTCCAAAACATTATCTTGCACTTTAATCAAGGCAGTTAAACCTCTATTATCCAATTCTTTTTCCCATTGTAAAACTCCATCGATTTTTTCAAATTCGATAAGCATCAACATGGTATTTATTTTTGATTCTTGAGATAATTTTTGCTTTTTGTTGATATAGAAAATTAAAAATACTGATAATAAAATTACTGCAAGTACAGGGAAAATTATAGTGTTTAGATTATTTTTTTTATTCATTTTCTTTTTTAACTATTTTAATGGCTTTGCCTTTGATTATGGCAGTGGCAATTTTTTTATAAGCCTTGTCTAAAATTCTACCGAATGTGGGTTGGGAGATTTTCATTTTTATGGCAGCGGCTGTTTGATCTAAGTTGTCGACATCGTGTAGTTTCAGAGCCTCTAATTCGTCGGGTAACAACTCCACCTCTTCTAGAACAGATAAGGGAACACCCCGAGGCTTAAAATATAGAACCTCGGGGTTAAATCGAAGACGACGTTTCAGTTTTGGTCTGGGCATATTATCTATTTTTACCACGACCTAAACCCATTTTACGACCTGCTTTTCTATTGATCGGCCTGTTTTCTGTGTTGGTTGCTTCACCCTGACAGTTACCTAAACCGCGGCCGGTTTTGGGGCCGGCACCGAGTGGACCTGTTTTATCTTTATTTGGCATATTGCCTCCTTATTGATTAAATTTTAATAATGAATATATATTCATTATATCTTGATTGGCCATTATGTCAATACTTTGAGTAAAGGTAGTTAAGAAGATAATTTTAAAGAGAGTTGGGATAGGTATAGTTTATACTTGTTGCAAAGAGGATAAGTTTCAGTCGAAGAAATGAAAATTAAAAGGATAGTAAACGATTTAATGCAAAAAAATTATGTTTACTATTTAACCGAAAGAATTGGAAAAAACTTTGACCCACGTTTTAAACCTGAGTTGACTCCTAAGGAAATGTTGAAGCTCGGAGTTTTTGGGGGTAAATATATGAGCGACTGTAAAAATGAATTTCCCAAAGACTGGTTTAAAGCAGTAAAGCTGTGTCATGAATTCCACGACCCTGAATTAAATTTTTTTAAAA
>JAHISL010000104.1 GCA_018818185.1 Patescibacteria group bacterium
GTTTGATTCACGAGTCCTAAAAGTGTGTAACTCAAGATGAAAACACTCAACTAAGACAAAAAGCAGCAATAGCTTTATGGAGAAATGGAAATAAAAATGATAAGGTATTATTCCGGCTCAAAGAAGCAATAAGAGACAAAGAACTTGAAAACGAAGTCAGAGAGTTATTGAGTCAGGCATAAATAATTGTTTTTTTTCTTATCAACATTTCACAGTAGTCCACATAACTCCTGGAGGGTCTATTGTACTGATAAAATATTGTCATGAAACAGTTTTTTTTAACTTCAAGTGGTGATGCCGTCATTGATGACATAGTCAACAAACTTCCAAAACCCCCTCAAGAATTGAATTTAGCTTTTATTAATACTGCTGCTGAAGTTGAAAAAGAGGATCTCTGGTGGCTAAGAGCCGAAAAAGAAAAACTAATTGATGTTGGTTTTAATGTCGATGAATTTTCTATCAAAGGAATGACAAAAAATGAAATTGAAAACAGGCTAAAAGATAAACAAATAATGTATTTTTGTGGTGGCAACACTTTTTATTTATTAGATCAAGTAATCAAGACAGGTTGTGATGAAATTATTAAAGACAAAATTGATCAGGGGGTAATTTATATTGGGTCGAGCGCCGGGTCGATAATTGTTGGCAAGAGAGTTGATGTAGTTTCGGCAATTGATGATCGGTCAAAAGCTCCTGATTTAAAATCAAATGGTTTGGCGCTAATTGATTTGACTGTTTTACCTCATTGGGGAAGTAGTATTTTTCACGATGGGTATTTGAAGGGGTTTGAAGCTATTTTTGCCGAAGGCATGAAGATAGTTCCCTTAACCAATCAACAATATATTTGGATTAAAGACGACATAACTCAGATTGTTCAAGTGTAAAGTTACTGGCATCAAAAGCTTTCTCATTTACTTGCTTGTTTATGTAAAATCAGTTTATGGACAAGGGGGTCAAAGCTATTGCTAGGTAAATTAATTGGTAAAATATATTATGAAAATATCACCCAATCTCAAAAATATTTTTTATTCTTGTCTAGTCGCCATCTTTGCTTTCTTAATCTTATTTTTAATCGTCACCACTCTCTTGATTAGGTCCGAAGTTAACAAAAACTGTCATGCGGCTATTTCAAAATATGAAGGAGATTGTGTTGAGGCCTTAATTCAAATGCTTGATAATCAAGAAAATAGCTTTAAACAACGCAACGATTCCATTTGGACTCTTGGCCAGATTGGGGATTCCAGAGCCTTAGAAATTCTTCAAAAACACTACACCGGAATTATTCCAAACAGAGAAAAATATGACGAATCCTTAAGCCAATATGAAATGAAAAAAGCCCTAAAGTTAATTGACGGGGGAATTAATATTACCCATTTTATTTGGAAACAAAAATATTTCTAATAAATTGAAAATATTTGCTATCTTCGCTATTATTAGACTATGAAGAAAATATCACTCACTGGTCTCCTTTTGTTTCTTTTAACCTTTTTCCTTTCTCCAGCAGTCCTAGCTCAAAACAAGGCTAAGTCTTTGGTTAAGCTTCCTGTTTTTATGGCTGGCGACAACCAAATAATAGATAAAGACATTGAAGGTGATTTAATGGTTGCTGGTAGTCAAATCAAGATAACCTCTGATATCTCAGAAGATGCCTATGTCGCCGGCGGTCAAATTGACATTAATGGCACCGTTAACGGGAATCTTATCGTTGCTGGTGGTTCTGTCACTATTTCTGGAAAAGTATTAAAAAACGTCATCGTTGCTGGTGGTCAAATCAAAATTCAAGATTCCGCCCAAATTGGTGGTTACGTTTTAGCTGGCGGTGCTCAGGTTGATCTTCTCGGAAATTTTTCGGGTCCAGTCAAAGTTGGTGCTGGAAGTTTAGTCGTTGGAGAAAATGCCGTAATTAACGGAGATTTAGAAGCCGATGTTTCGAAGTCAGACATTTCTTCTACTTCAAAAATTAGTGGCGAGAAAAAAATTCAAATCCACGAAACAAAAACACCTGAAAAAAGTGAAAAAGTCGTGACTCAGTTACCTAGGGTGACTTATATCAAAGATATTTTTTCTTTCCTAAGTAAATTAATCATCTTGTTGGTTTTTGTTAGTTTATTTGGCCGAAAATTGAAATCTATTAAATCTAAAAATTCCTTTTGGTCTCTTCTTGGTTGGGGTTTTGTCATTCTGGTGATGACGCCAGTTCTAACCTTAACACTTATGGTCACAGTGATTGGTATTCCTCTTTCATTTATAATTTCAGGACTTTATTTTATCTCTCTCTCTTTGAGTAAAATTGTGACCGCAATCGTCGCCGGAGATTATATGTCCCAAAAAGGATATTTAAAAACAAACAATTACTATCTTCAAGGTTTCGTCGCCTTGGTTTTTATAACCGTCCTCTCTCTAATTCCTTTTATTGGGGCTTTTGTTAAGTTTACTGTTCTTTTATTTGGCTTGGGAGTTATCTTCCAAAGCCTCCGATCCTACTTTTCCGCTAAGTGAAAAAGGATAACGAATTCTAGGTTTTTTTAGTGAAAAGTAGTCCTATTTATATAGGTCGTGCTATACTCATTTCAATATGTCACCAGAAAGAGGCAGGGGTGGTAGATCAGGTCCATTGGATAGATTCAATTCCGCAAACCGGTTGTTTTCTCGGGGATTATCAATGGAAACTCAAGATAGACCTGAATATGATTTAATCCTTTCAAAGCCAAAAATTGTTTCACCTTGCTGCGGTGCTAGGCCAAAAAACTATCCAGAAGATGGTCGTTCTATGCTCGATGCTCCAATTACAATTCACTTCAAAAAAGCGTTGTGTGACGGATGTACCTTTCGTATGGAACTTAAACCAACATTAAGCGTCCCCCCAGAAATTTCCCAGACTCCTCCTAATGAAAATTTAATAACTAAAGCCTTGA
>JAHISL010000019.1 GCA_018818185.1 Patescibacteria group bacterium
GGTAGCGACACTTCAACCAAGAACCCTCTATTATATTGGCCAAAATATATTGGATATTTAATTATGACTCGCCTTATTCTTCTTACAAGCAACATCATAGTTCCCAGCAATTTTTGGCGCGATTATATTATTAAAAAATACGACCTTCCTTCTTCAAAAATTATTACTACCTACGAAGCAGTTGATCCTAAATTTCTCTATTCCAAAACTAAAATAGAAAAAGTACCAAAAGACTATCTTCTTTATACCGGTAATTTATATCCCCACAAAAATATTAAAATAATTTTTAAGGCCCTAAAAGAACTCCCCGATATAAAGCTAAAAATCATCTGCGCTAGATCAACCTTTACTCAAAAAATTACTAAGCAGATTTCTTCCCTAAAACTTCAAAACCAAGTTGAGTTTCTTGGTTATGTTCCTGACAGTGAGTTTTCAAAAATTTACTCTGAAGCTCTCGCTCTCGTCCACCCATCATTTCTGGAAGGCTTTAGCCTTACCGGACTTGAAGCCATGTCCCTAAATTGTCCCGTTATTGCTGCTAACTCAAGCTGTCTTCCTGAAATTTACCAAAATTCTGTTTTATATTTTGATCCATATCAAGCAAACACCTTGATTACACAAATTACAAAACTTAAAAAATCACCAACGCTAAGACAAAAGCTTATTGAACGCGGTCACAAACAAGTTCTTAAATATTCTTGGAATAAATGTGCCCAAGAAACCATCCTTTTCTATCAAAAAATTATTAATTAAAATCAGATTTTGAAAACAAGTGACCTAAAAGTTGCTATTTATTATGACTGGCTAAATCAGTGGGGTGGTGCTGAACGTGTTTTACTCGACATCTTAACCCTTTACCCAAAAGCAGATATCTACACCTTATTCTACGACCCTCAAAAATGTAACTGGCTACCAAAAGGCCATAAGATATTCTCTCTAAACCTAAAAAACAAACTTATCTATACCCCATTTTATGCCCCAAAAATGGAACAAATCGATTTTTCTCAATATGATATCCTCATCTCTACCACCTCAAACATTGGTCACTGCTTCTTAACCCAACCACAAACTTTATATGTTTGTTATTTTCACAACATCAATCGTTATCTCTACCAAAACCCTCCAAAATTACTAAAGCCAATTTTGAAAATATACCAACAAGTAGACAAGATATTTGCCAATCGTCCAGATTTTCTAATCTGTAACTCAAATAATGTTCAATGCAGAATAGAAACAAACTACAAGCGACAAGCCAGCATAATCCACCCTGGCATCGATATTGACAAATTTATTCCCAACAACAAAGCTTCTCAAAATTACTTTTTAATTGTTTCTCGACTTGTTTCCCATAAGAAAATTGATTTAGCTATAAAAGCCTTCAACCACTCTGACTACCAGCTAAAAATTGTTGGCCAAGGTCGCGAAGAAGGCTATTTAAAATGTTTAGCTTCTGATAATAAAAATATAACCTTCATCAACCAGGTCAGTGACCAAGAATTATTAGCTCTTTATCAAAACTGTACTGCTCTGATTTACCCCCAAGAAGAAGATTTTGGACTCAGCGCCCTAGAAGCCCAGGCCTGCGGTAGGGGAGTCATTGCCTATAATCAAGGCGGAGCTAAAGAAACTGTAATAGACCAAAAAACCGGGATATTTTTTAATGATCAAAACCAAGACTCGCTTCTACAAGCCATTGAAAAATATCTGAATAATCCACCATCAAGTCAAGATTGCCGCGCTCAAGCCTCTAAATTTGATCACAACTCCTTTATGTTAAAATTTAAAAAACAAATCGACTCTTTATGGTCAACAAAACAACACATTACATCGTAATTTTATGCGGTGGCACCGGACCCAGACTTTGGCCACTATCTAGAGTTGACCATCCCAAACAATTTTTAAAAATATTTACCGATAATTCGCTTCTAAAAGAAACCGTCCTTCGTGCCCAAAAAATTGTTCCCTCAGAAAATATCTTTATTATTACCAACAAAAAGTATCAGAATCTAATTCAAAAAGATCTAAAAACTTTAGTAAAAAAGCAAAACATTATTGGCGAACCCCAAAAGAAAAATACTGCCATGGCCATTTTGTATGCCACCGCCATTATCAGTAATCTTAATCCAGAAGCTGTCATTTCCACCTTTCCGGCAGATCATTTCATTGGCTCAAACACCAACTTCACCAAAGATATTAAAAAAGCTGCATCAATCGCATCAGGTGATTCTATCGTAACCATAGGTATAAAACCCACGTCTCCTTCTCCATCCTTTGGTTATATCACTGTTGACTCAAAAAACAAGGTAAGCAAGTTTACCGAAAAACCAACTGTCAACGAAGCTCAAAAGTTAATCACCAAAAAGAATTGTTACTGGAATAGTGGCATCTACACCTTTAGTATCAAAAACCTTATCAACGAATTTCATCTTTACTCCAAAGAATATCTTCCACTTTATACTCAACTCCAAGAAAATCTTAACCGTCAAAGAGTTGTCGATAAAATTTATTCTCTTTCCCCAACCCTCCCCATCGATGTTGCTATTTCCGAAAAATCCAAAAATTTTGTTCTAATTCCTGCTACCTTCTATTGGAACGATATCGGCGAATGGAAGTCTATTTACCAAGAACTTCCAAAAAAAGAAAACCAAATCGCCCCCCTTTCAAAAGACGTTCAATACGTTGAGATTGGCTCAAAGAACTGTTTGGTTTCCGCTAATCCCAAAAAACTTATTGGTCTTATTGACGTCAACAACCTGGCCATCATCGATTCTCCCGATGCTCTTCTAATTTGCAATATCGCCAAAGATGGCTCTTTCCGGGTTCGCGACCTAATCACAAAAATCGTTCAAAATCCAAAGATTAAACATTTTTTCACTGGCAAAAATGACTAGAAAAAATCTTCCCTTTTACTCGCTTCGTGTCATGTTATTTAGCCCTGTTAAAAGACTTATAGACATTTTTTCCTCGCTGATTCTTTTGATAATTTTTTCTCCTGTTATGATAATCACCTCCATCTTAATTAGAGCCACCTCCCCGGGACCAATAATTTTTAAACAAAAGAGAGTTGGAAAAAACAAAGAATTTGACATGTACAAGTTTCGTTCTATGAGAGTTGGCAATAACGATATCTTTCTAAAAGAAAATTATCCCGAACTTTGGAAAAAATATAAAGCTAATGACTGGAAGCTTTCTGCCAAAGAAGATCCCAGAATTACCCCCATCGGTAAATTCATTCGGGCCACCTCTATCGATGAAATGCCCCAGTTCTTCAATGTTCTTAGAGGGGAAATGAGTTTAGTTGGCCCTCGAGCCTATCGAGACGCAGAACTAAATGAATACGCTCAAAAATATCCTCAAACCAAAAAATACATTGCCATTATTCGTTCCGCCAAACCAGGAATCACTGGTCTTTGGCAAGTTTCAGGTCGAAACGATCTTTCTTTTGAGAAACGTGCCAGAATGGATTCTGACTACATAAAGAACAGATCCTTAGCCCAAGAGATCGCCATCATCTTCAAGACACCATCCTCTATGATTTCTCGCTGGTAAAACATGCTAAACTTTATTTATGGAAGTCCCTGTCACACTTAACCAAAGCACACCAGTTTTGGCAAAAAAACCGAAACTAAAAAAAGTTAACAAGAAATTGTTAAAAGTTTTAGCCATTATTTTCGGAATTTTTTTGCTAATCGGAATTTTTTTGTTTTTATTTATCTACCTACCAGGCAAAGACCTTTTAAATCAAGTTAACGCCACTAAAACCGTTGCCCAAAAACTTCAACAATCAATTTCGGACAAAGACCTTGCCCAAAGCAAGATTGTTCTTGAAGAACTAAACCAACAAGTTTCACTTATTGATAATAAATTTCAAAAACTTTCATTTTTAAAATACATTCCCAAAGCAAAAGACTATTACCACGACGGTCAAAATCTTCTCCAAATAGGACACGACGCCCTAGAAACAGGCAATATCGTCATTCAAGCAGTTGAACCTTATCAAGATTTTCTCGGTCTAAAGGGCGCCGCCACTAGTAGCGCCAAAACCACCGAAGACAGAATTACCTTTCTCACCGAATCCGTCGAAAGCCTCTTACCGCACCTAGATTCAATCGACAAAAAAGTTAGTGACATCGATACCTTAATTAATCAAATCGATATCACTCGCTATCCTGCAAACTACAAAAATATTGCCATTCACCAAGATTTCAACCAAGCCAAAGAGATAATTAGTCAGGCAAAAAATATTGTCAGTGAAGGAAAACCAATCTTAACCAAAACATCATGGCTACTAGGCAAAGATGATCCCCGAAACTATCTCATCATCTTCCAAAATGATGGTGAACTTAGGCCAAGCGGTGGTTTTTGGACTGCCTATTCTTCCATTAAAGTTAGTAATGGAAAAATTACTCCAGGCACTTCTAGCAATATCTATGATCTTGATGACAAACTATCAAGTACCACCATCGCTCCCAGAATTATCAAGTCCTACCACATAAATGTTCCTTATCTAAATCTACGAGACAGCAACCTTTCACCCGAATTTCCCGTAGACGCCCAAATTTTCTTGGATGGCTACTATAAAGCCATGGGCACAAAAACCAAATTTGATGCCGTTATCGCCCTAGATACCAACGTTTTAGTTGACCTCGTCCGAGTCTTAGGCAAGCTAGATACTACAGTCGGCACCTTTACTGTTGACCCTGATCCCCGCTGTGACGGTTGTCCAAAAATTATTTACGATCTTGAATGGATCGCCGGAAGACCCCGAGATTATATCGAAAAGGACAGAAAAGGCTTTTTAGGGCCCCTAATGCATGCCCTTTTAACCAATGCCATGGGTTCTGAAAAAAGCAAAATGGCGCCTTTGGCCCAAGCATTCTTTACTAATATCTATCAAAAACATATTCTCTTCTATTTTGCCGACCCAGAGATCCAAACAGCCGCTGAGTCTGCCAACATTTCCGGACACATTGTCCAAACAGATAGTAATACTGACTATTTGCATCTCAACGATGCCAACTTTGCTAGTGCAAAAAGTAATATCTTTATTACCCAAAAAATTAAACATGAAATTACCACCAAAAATGGTGAAATTGAACATAAGGTTTCTGTTACATACACCAACCCCTCAAAAGCTTCGAACTGTAATCTCGAAAAGGGTGATTTATGTTTAAATGCACCTACCTATCGAGACATGTTTAGATTTTACTTACCTACTGGTAGTCAGCTTATTAAAATGACTGGTTCTGAAGTCGAGCCAGTAAAATATGAAGAGCTCGGCAAACAGGTTTTTGAAGGCTTTTACGGTAACAAATATCCCCTTTATGCCATGTCAAACACCAAGGTAACCATTCAATATACTTCTCCCATTAAAGCCAGCAAAGACTACACTCTCTATCTTCAAAAACAACCAGGCACCAAAGCAGTTGAATATGAAATAGTCGTCAACGGGCAGGCACAGGAAACCTTTTCTTGGGTCGCCGACAAAACTATAAAACTCTCCCTTTAATGGATCGTTATACCACCACTCAAGCAATTGTTATTAATAAACAAAAACGTGGGGAAGGGGATTTATTACTGACCTTATATACCCCTAAATTAGGCAAAATAATTTGCCTAGCCAAGGGAGTTCAGTCGTTAAAAAGTCGTCGTCTGGGACATCTCGAAATTGGAAACATCATCAAAACCAGTCTCTACCAAAAAAATAATTATCTTTGGCTTTCAGAATCAAAATCCGAGCTTTCCTTTCTCCAACATTCTCAAAAATTAAATCAAATTGGTCTCTTGTTTTATTTTCTTGAGATAGTAAACCATCTAATACCCCAACAACAGCCCGAAGACGAGCTCTACCCTATCCTTGTCAACATTATTACTTCGATAAGACAAAACAACTTCTCAGCCTTTATCCAAAACGAAATTATATTTTTAGAAAAGCTTGGTTATGGTGTCCCCCCAGAAATTAAGACAAGTTTTGACCAAAAAGATTACAAGCAAGCTCAGAATTTTATAAAGAATTATTGCGAATCCATCATCGAAAAACCTTTAAATAGTAGTAAAATCTTTTCATGAGAAAAATACTGATAATTATTGGCATAGCCGCAGCAATCTTTCTCCGCTTTTATAACCTCCAATATACCTCTAGGTTTACCCGTGATGAATCCAGTGCTCTCGTCAGTATTAAAGATATTTATCAAAATAGAAAAATTACCCTAATTGGCCCAATGGACGAGAACCGTGTCGAAGTTTTTAGTTCTTTACCCTACTACTTACTCCTCCCTTTTTGTGTCATATTCGGTTTTGACCCTATGGTTCCCGTATATGCCACTGCTATCTACGGCATTTTCACCCTAATCTTTATCGCCTTAATTCTCAAAAAATTACACTGGTCTTATCCAATTTTTATCTTATCGATTATATTTACTCCTTTTCTAATATCGTCACGTTGGGCCTGGAGCCCTCACTATATCCCTTTTTGCCAAACGCTTTTTCTATTAATTCTATTTTCTAAAATACCTTATAAATACATCTTCGCCGGCATTCTAATGGGTTTAACTATTCATTTACACTGGTATGCCGTATTTACAGCCATATCTATCATTCCAATTATATATATACTCGATAAAAAATTTAAAATTGTTTGGCAATACTCACTGGGTTTGTTTTTAAGCATTACTCCTTTCATCTTGTTTGACTTAACCCATCCTCCCGGTTTATTTATTACTAGAATGCTTTACTTTAGCCATCTTTACACCAATTCACAATCAATTCCATTTTTTAACAATCTCTGGCAACTTACCACTGACCTTTTTAAATATTTTTCCGGAAATCAATCTACTTTTGGCTTCATCACCCTTATCTTTACTGTGCTCAGCCTTATTATTTATAGAAACAAAAATAACGTTTGGATATTACCCTTCATTTTTCAAATAGTTGGTCTTTCTTTAATTCACAGTCGATACAGCGGTCATTATATTCTCCCTGTAGCAGTTTTTTATTTATTTTGGTTGTACAAAAATCAAAAATTTTTATTACCCAAGCTATTAACTATTTTATTACTTATTTTCAATCTCACAAACATAAGCACTATATTAAATAGTACGGATTCAACCAATAACATTCAAGCTCAAAAACAAATAACCAACTTTATTATCGAAAACCAAAAGGATAGTAAACTGTTCAATCTAATCGTTTTAGAAAGTCCTGACGGTAATACGTTAGGCTTTCGATTTAAAGATCTTCTAACTTTAAAGGATATCTCTCCAGAAAACCCCGCAGAATATAAAGATATTGACACTCTTTATATAATTAGTTACCAA
>JAHISL010000105.1 GCA_018818185.1 Patescibacteria group bacterium
GCATAAATCCGACGCTTTCCAGAGCCGGCGGACTCTTCCTTGATGATCCCGAAAACTCCAAGTTCTTTGGTATTTTTTACGTGAGGTCCGGTACAAACTTCCTTGGAAAAACATTTCTTTGGATCCCCCACTGTGTAAACAGTGACAATTTCTGGATATTTTGCTCCAAAAAATGCCAGGGCACCTAATTTTTGAGCCTCGGTAAATTTCATTGATTCGATAGAAACTGGAAGAGCAGCGTTGATTTGATCGTTAATTATTTGTTCGATTTCTTTGAGTTGCTCTTCGGTAACTTTTTGGGGATGAGAAAAATCGAATCGAAGACGCTCGCTAGTAATGTTAGAACCAGATTGTTGAACGTGATCACCTAAGACTTTTCGAAGAGTGGCATGAAGTAAGTGGGTGGCAGTGTGATATTTGGTGATAAGTTCGGAATTATCAGCCAGACCTGATTTAAACTTGCCAGCAGAAAGAGTTTGGGATTGTTTCTGATGCTCTTCTTTGAGTCGATTAAATTCGTCGATGTCTAGATCTAAATTGTTTTTCTTTAATTCCTCACTAATCATTTCGACAGGAAAACCGAAAGATTGGTAAAGGTCAAAGGCTTCCCTGCCGGAAACTTGATGCTTGGCTTCAATTAGTTTGGTAATTTTATTGAGACCTTTGTTTAGAGTTCGTCGAAACTTAACTTCTTCGGATTCAAGAATTTTGAGAATTTTTTCTTTGTTTTGGTTTAGTTCAGGATAGAGACCGGCGTTATTATCTTGATTGTCCAGGACTGCCTGAGCGATGACAGAACAAAAGTTATTTTCAATGCCGATAATTTTTCCCTGACGGATCGATCGTCGAATAAGACGGCGGAGAACGTAGCCAGCTTCCTTGTTTGAGGGCTCGAGTCCATCGGCAATGATAAAAACAGCGGAACGAAGATGGTCAGCAATAATGCGCATGGATTTAACCCCTCCGTCAGCCAAGGCTGACACCTCTCCTTGACAAGGGAGGCTATATTTTTTACCAGAAATTTCTTCAATTTTTCTAATAATTGGTTGCCAGATATCGGTCAGGTAATTGTCTGAAAAGCCGTTAAGGACAGCAACGGTCCTTTCAACACCCATACCCGTGTCAACGTTTTGTTGAGCTAATTTGGTAAAGGTTCCATCCAGGTTCTTGTTGTATTCCATGAAAACGTCATTCCAAATCTCGAGATAACGACCTTGCTTGTCACCAGTTTTAAAATCAACGAGGGGGAGGGTGGGTTGGGTGTCGACAAACATTTCAGAATCTGGTCCACAGGGACCAGATGTCCCTGCAGGCCCCCACCAATTATCGGGAAGATAAACTATTCTGTCTTTCGACACGCCAAGAGACTCCCACACGGAGGCTGAAAAGTCGTCTCGGGGGGCGTTTTTGTCGCCAGCAAAACAAGTTACAAAAAGATTATTTATCTTAATATTTAATTTTTTGGTTAAGAACTCATAACTAAATTCAATAGCTTCTTTTTTAAAATATTCACCCAAAGACCAGTTACCAAGCATTTCAAAAAAAGTATGATGAAATGTGTCACCCACCTCATCTATATCCCCTGTTCTAAGACATTTTTGGACGTTTGTGAGACGTTTACCTAGAGAATGAGGTTGACCCAAGAGATAAGGAACCAGAGGGTGCATGCCCGCAGAAATGAAGAGGGTGGTGGAATCGTTTTCAGGAGTTAACGAGGAGGAAGGAATCTCGGCATGGCTTTTTGATTTGAAAAAATCCACAAAAACGTTTTTTAATTCGCGAGCATTCATAGGGGAATTATATAGCATTAAGCTATTTTTTGAACATTTTCTTTGGCTTTGAGACAGTCGCCTTTTTGATTGGAGCTGAGGCGATTAGCTTACTGGGGATGACCACTTCTTTTTTGACTGATTGTGGTCTGGGAGCAGTCGGGATAAAAGGTGGTTTTGTTTTAGAATTTTTGGGAGAGGGTGGATTTTGAAAAATGTCGAAAAATTTAGCGAGTTGTTTTTTTAAATCATCAAAAACCTTGCCTTTATTCTGACGGTAAATAACAATGGCAATAATGGCACCGATAACTAATCCGAATAATAGGCCGAAAATAAAGGAGCTATTTTCGTGATCGTCGCAATGTTGACAATGACTTGACATAGTTTATGATTCGTCTTTTTCTTTTTTGTCTTTTTTGAAAAAGGAATTAAAAATTGTAAAACCATTTTTAAAACCCATTAAAAACTCAGAAAAAGAAGAGACTGGTCGGGAAACAGAACTAATTATTTGATTAGTTTCATTAATTGTGACCCGAAGGTCTTTGATAAGTTTAGTTAGATAGACACCAACAACGACAATGACGGTGGAAATGGCTAACAAACTGATGACGACGACAATCTGAGTTATATCCATATAAAGAGTATAAACTATTTTAAAACTTTTTCATCTTTGGTGGTAACACCGGCGGGAGATTTGGCTTCGACAACGATTGATGCTTCGGGGGTGGATATTTGGATATTTTTCTTAAAATTGCCCTCACGATCAACAATGACAAGAGATTCGTTGATCTTTACGGTTGATTCCGGATCAGTGACACCAGAAATTTCGACTGTTTGCTGAGAATACTCTTGAGGCCAATTTACTTGAAGGCGTGGAGGTCGGTTGAACTTTAAATACTCGGAGATTAAATAAGAGGCAAAAATGATGGCCAAAATTGAAACAAAAAGAGTAAAGGCAAGTTGCGGAGTCAGAGAAAACCAAAAACGACGATTTGCGGGAATCTGGTTTCGACGATCATAATCTCGACGAAAAAGACAGAGAACTTCTTCACCGTTTAATCCGAGGAAATCGGCATAGTCTTTGACCATTAAAGAGCAATATGGCTCTTGAGGGAAATCTTCGACTTTTTCATTTTCGAAGGCGATGAGGTAACGAAGTGGTATTTTTGTTTTTTTACAAACCTCTTGAAATTCAAGCTCTCGGTCGAGGCGAGCAGATTCGAGAGTGGTTGAAGCGCGTTTCATGAAAAATATTTTAACTATTGTCGGAAGGAGACTTGTGATCAATTAAAATGTCTCGAGCTTTGGCACCGTTAACGGGGCCAACAATTCCAGCCTGCTCAAGCTCATCTAAAATTCTGGCAGCCCGAGCATAGCCGAGTTTAAGTCGGCGTTGCATGAGAGAGGCGGAAGCTTTGCCGGTTTCTTGGATTAGCTTAATAGCGTCGTCAAACATGGCATCACGTTCTTCACCGTCAGAGACCATAATGTTTTTACTTGAAGAACCGGGACTATTTACAGGTTGTTTAACAATTTCATCGTTGTATTCACCGCCGCGTTGGTTTTTAAGGAATTCAATAAGTCGACCAACTTCTTTGTCGGAAATAAAACAACCTTGAACACGAACAGGTTTGGCCAACTCTGGAGGAATATAAAGCATGTCGCCACGACCAAGGAGTTTTTCGGCGCCAGGAGAATCGAGAACAACCCGGGAATCAGTCATTGAAGCGACAGCAAAGGCAATACGGGTAGGAATGTTGGCTTTAATTAGACCAGTAATAATGTTGACCGAAGGTCTTTGGGTGGCAAGGACCAAATGAATACCAGTGGCCCGAGCCATTTGGGCAATACGGCAGATGTTATCTTCAACTTCAGCGGGGGAGAAAAGCATAATTTCGGCCAATTCGTCAATGACGATAACAATGTAGGGAATAGCTTGAAAACCGGACATATTGTTGTAGCTTTCAATATTTTTAGCGTTTACTTCGGTAAAGAGTTTGTAGCGACGTTCCATTTCACCAACAGCCCACTTTAGCGCAGAAACGACCTTTTCAGGGTCGACAATAACAGGGGTTAAAAGATGGGGAATGCCATTGTATTGTGAAAGCTCAACCCGCTTTGGATCGACCATAATCATACGAACTTCGTCGGGAGAAGCTCGGAAAAGGAGGGTGGAAATCCAAGAGTTGATACAAACTGATTTACCAGAACCAGTTTGGCCAGCAATTAAAACGTGAGGCATTTTGGAAATGTCGGCGACTTTTGGCAAACCAGCCACATCAAGACCCAGAGGGACAGTAATCTTGCTTTTGGCAGTCTTCATGGCTTCAGATTCAAAAATTGTGCGAATAGGGACAACTTCGAGAGAGCGATTTGGCATTTCGATGCCAACTAAAGATCGTCCGGGAATCGGAGCTTCGACTCTGATTTGACCACCAGGAGCGGCCAGAGCCATAGCCAAATCATTTCCCAGGGATAATATTTTGGCGAGCTTTGTTCCCAGAGCAACTTCGAGAGCATATTGAGTAACGGAGGGACTATTGTTTACCTCGGCAACGCGAGCGGTAATACCAAATGAGTCAAGAGTTTGTTCAATGATTTGAGCATTTTTACGGACATCTCCCCGATCAGCCTTGGCTCCAGGAGTATCGTCAAAGATAGACATGGGAGGATAAACCCAACTTTGGTTTCCCGAGGAGGTTAGAGGACCTTCTGGCTTAAAGACAGGAGGAACATTGGCTACAGCCATATTTTCTTTGGATGAGGATCTGGAGACATCCTTGCTGTTGGCAGAATTTTCCAAAGGTGTGGGGCTATGCATTTCGGACTGATAAAGAGGATTTTTTGAGTTTGATTTTTCTTTTTTGCTTTTAATTTTTGAAGCTTGACCAATGGAGTATTTTCTAATAACGGCAATAACCTTCCCAAAAAATTTAAAAATCTGGACAACATTGGTGTCAAAGAGAACAACAAAGCCAACAATCAAGGTAAAAAAGAAAATGATAAAGGTGGGGATTTCGGAAAAAAGAGCTAAAAATTGCTCCCAAAAAAAGGATCCAAATACTCCTTGTTTAAAAAGACCCAAGAGGGAGAAAAACATGATGAAGAAACCAAAGAAAACGTTGGCTTCTTTGAGAGGAGATTTTACCTTGGTAAATAAAAAGGAAATTAGAAGCAATAAAAAAGGCACCATAACCGAACCGAAACCAAAAAAATGATTTAAAAGTAAATTATATTCGGTGATGATTCCCCCTTGCTGGAGAAAGGAAAATACGGAAATTATGGCTAAAATTAGGAAAAAGATAAAAAATATTGACTTGACAGTTGAGGGTTTCAACTTAAGAGTTGGAAGGATTCTATTTTTCTTGCGTCCACGGGGCATAGTAACAGTATATATTATTGATTAGTCTTAAGTATAGAAAGAAGTAATTTCTGAAACAAGATTTTTTGAATCAATGATTTTCGATTCTTTGTCGGATCTTAGTTTAAACTCTATTCCTCCACTCTCCTGGCTTCTTTTGCTAATAACTAAACGAATTGGGATACCAATTAGATCGGCATCAGCAAATTTGGCACCAGCGGAAACAGAACTGCGATCATCGAAAAGAACTTCAATATTTTGGGAAAGTAATTCTTGATAAAGATCCTCGCCTAAACCGTCAAGAGCAATTAAATGAACCTGGTAGGGGGCAATTTCTTTGGGCCAAATAATCCCCTTTTCATCGTGGTGAGTTTCGACGTCGATGGCTAGGGCCCGGCCAATACCAATACCATAAGAGCCCATGTACATTTTTTGAGAAGTACCGTCTTGGGCAATAAAGTTTCCGTCCATGGGATCACTATAGGCAAAACCAATATTAAAGATATTGCCGAATTCTACTGCCTTAACCAGTTTTAGTTTTTCTTTTTTACATTGAGGACAAAGATAATCAACTTGAGTTTCGGCAATGTCGCCGACAATATCAGTTTGGTAATCTCGACCAAAATTTATATTTATTAAATCGATATTTTTTTTGTTGGAACCACCATAAGCATTTTTTAGATTTTTTAGAGAATCATCGGCAACGATGAGAACATCTTTGATACCAACAGGAGAAATAAATCCAGGTTCGGAATGAAGTTTGTTTCGGATTTCTTCATCGGTGGCATGACGAAGCTCATTGGCTTGGATCAAGTTTTTTAGTTTAGTTTCGTTGACCATGAAGTCACCTCGAATAATGGCCAAGATAAAACGGCCGGAATCATCAACAAAAACAACATCTTTAATTTGTTGCCAAAGAGGTTTTTGGTGAAGAGCCACTCCGTCTTCCATGGTGTTACCACGAGGAGCTTTGACTTCAGAAAGATCGGCTTCGGCTTCTGAAGAATTTTTATCTTCTTTGACAAAGGTAGCTTTTTCAAGGTTGGCGGCATAGCCGCAGGAACAGGTGACGATAGTGTCTTCACCAACAGTGGATTCGACCATAAACTCATGAGAAACAGAACCACCAATAGCACCATTGTCGGATTCGACGATAGTGACATTTAAGTCCATTCTTTTGGCAATTTCCAAATAGGCATCCCAGTATTTTTGGTAAGTAATTTTTAGATCAGCTTCGTCGACATGAAAAGAGTAGCCATCTTTCATGACAAACTCGCGGACACGAAGGAGACCACCAGAGGGGCGAGCTTCATCGCGGAATTTCTGAGAAAATTGGTAGATATTGATAGGTAAATCTTTATAGCTCGGTGCAAACTGCTTGACCAGATCGAGCATGATGACTTCGGCAGTGGCACCAAGGGTGAACTCGGCACCATTACGATCGGTAACCCGCATCATGGCGGCACCAAATTTTTTATCACGATTGGCTTGTTGCCAAAGTTCGAGGGGGTGAAGGGTGGGAACAATTAGTTCTTGAGCACCAGTCTTTTCAACTTCTTGCCGAATAATTGATTCTATTTTTCGACAAACCTTGAGGCCAAGAGGTAAAAAAGTGTATCGTCCGGCGGAAAGTTGACGGATAAAACCCGCCTGGAGAAGAAGACGATGACTAGCAACGGTGGCATCCTTGGAAACTGTTTTGCTGGTTTTGCCAAATAATTGTGAATATCTCATGGCCTATTTTAGCGAATAAGTGACTATTTTGATATATAATCGCAAAATGGGCGAGAAATTATGTCTAAAATGCATTGAAGAAGGGCGCAGTGTGTGCCTAATTGAAGAAAAAATGCGGATATTGCAATCAAAAGTTCCAGAAGTTGCCGACAATGAAAAAAATTTGGAAATAATTCAGAGACTAAATATGGAGGAAAAAGAAATTCATGAATTAGGGCGTAAAAGGGGTTGTCATCATCACAATGACTTTACCCTAAGTTTGCCTAGATTTGAGTTAAAATAAATGCTCGTCATGTCCGAGATAAATCACGAACAAAGGCGAGCAATTAGATTTTAGCAAAAAAAACAAAGAGAGAAAACTGATTAGCCCCTACGACCAAATAGAGAAACTTTTTTCTTAGTTGATTGACTATCCTTGTAGGCACGAACTTCTATTCCACCGATATTTATACTACGATTTCCAGTAACAGTTTCAGTAGATTGAGGAGTATCACCTTTATAGGTTGAGTGAATAAAGCCATCTTTTATTGGCATAATTCCGTGCCTTATTCCATCATTGTAGATAGGATATTCACCTTGAGGTCGAGGAAAGTTTAAAAATGTTTCTGAACCTGTTTCAAAAATTACTTCTGCACCCATATTTTGATAGATAATATGTTAATAATGTATATATTATAACATATTTTGATCTAGTTTGTTAGACCTCGATGACAAGAGGTAGAACCATGGGTTCACGACCAGTTTTTTCTTTGATCAATCCTTCAAGATAGGCCTGAAGCTCGGTGCGAATATACTCAAAGTTGGCCGGTTTACTGGTAACTTGAGAGAATTTTCTAGCGGTTTCCTCTTTTAGGTAATTGATAAGGTCAGTATTTTCTTTGACAAAGACAAAGCCTCGGGAAAGAATGACAGGCTCTTTGAACATGGTGCCAAGCTCTTTGTTGACCAAGATGACAACGCTGAACATGCCGTCTTCTGCCAAATTCTTTCGATCACGAAGAACAGTAGTCCCAACGTCACCGATACCAAGTCCGTCGATAAGAATTTTATGAAGAGGAATATGGAAACCAGTATCAACTTTGCCGTTGGCGTAAAAGGTGACTGAAGAATCAACATCGGGAGTAATAAATTGATCATCCTGAAAACCCATGGTTTTAGCCATAGAAAAGTAACTCTTGACGTGACGATAGTTACCACCGATTGGTAGGAGATAGCGGGGGTTGGTCAGAGTCATTAAAAGAGCGTGTTCTTTTTGATAACCATGGCCAGAAACATGAAGCTCCTCTTTGTCGCCATAGGCAACGTCGGCTCCCATCTTCGATAAGATATCGATCATTTCATAAATATTCCCGGTAGTGCCAGGAATGTAATCTGGAGCAGAAAAGATAACTTTGTCACCTGATTTAATTTTGACGCGATGTTTACCCATGACCATTTTACTTAGAGCTGAGTCGGGTTGACCGGCAAAACCAGCAACTAAGAAAAGAAGTTTATTGTCGGGAAAATTCTTGGATCGCTCTGGAGGAATAATGTCTGAATCGGTAAGTTTAATATATCCTAATTCTTTGGCAATACTTATAGCTTTATCAACAGAATAACCGGCGATGCAAATTTTTCGTCCAGTTGATTTGCCATATTCAATGGCCTGTGACCAGCGGACGATGTTACTACTAATAGAAGTAACGAAAACGCGACCCTTGGCATTAACGATTTGATGTTTAAAATTTTCGGCGATGTCACGTTCGGATGGAGAATAACCTTCGTGGTCAGCCCCCAAACAGTCGGACATTAAAGCAATAACTTTGCGATTGCCAACGTTGGCGATTTTTTTAAGCTCGGCAGGTTTATTGTCGAGAGGAAAAACATCGAATTTAAAGTCGGATCCGTGATAAAGAACTCCGATGGGAGTAGTGATGGCGAAGTGGAAGGTGTCGGGGATTGAATGAGTAACCCGAATAGGTTCAATGGTAAAAGGACCTTTGGTGAAAACGTCACCAGATTGATAGACGTTAATCGAGGCTCTAATTTGACTTTCAGCCAAACGCGATTCAATAAAGGCGGAGGCTAATTTCGGAGCATAAATAGGGATGCGATTACCAATTATTGGCAAGATAAAACGGACAGCGCCGATATGGTCTTCATGACCATGGGTAATAAAGATACCTAAAATGCGATCTTTTTTATCCTCTAAGTAGGCAGTGTCAGGAATCTGAAGATCAACACCAAAGGCGTCTTCTTCGGGAAAGCCAACTCCACAGTCGACAATAATAATTTGTGATTTGGAAAAATCACCACGAGGAGCAAATTCGTAAACGAACATGTTCTGGGTCACGTCACCAAAACCACCCAAAGAAGAGATGCGAACCGCATCTTGATTGGTGGAAGGAGAGACCTTGTTTTGAATAACTGGACGAGTAAAATCCTTTTGTGCAGCTGGATTATAAGCTGGTTTTCGATATGTTTTTTGTTTAATCATAATTATAATTTTATAGCCTGGGTTATTTTTTTAGCCCTTGGCTGTTAGGTATTTTCCGATAGTAATAAAGTCTTTTTTAAGACTTTCGAGCATGGCGCCATTTCGTAGACCCGCTGAGGGGTGGTAAACAGGAATAATGGTTAATGGTAAATCCTGCCAGGTAATGTTCCTGATTTGACCATGAATTCGGCTGATCTTTTCTTGCGGAAAAAAATAGTTCATTGAAAAGCGGCCGAGAGTAATAACAATTTTTGGTTTAATAATTTTTAATTGAGCTTTTAAATAAGGAGTACAGACTTTGATTTCACTTTCCTGAGGATCTCGGTTTTCTGGCGGACGATGTTTTAGAATGTTACAGATAAAAACGTCGGAGCGAGGCACACGAATCGTATTCAGAAGCTTGTCTAGAAGTTTACCAGAGTTGCCAACAAAAGGCAAACCCTGCTGGTCTTCGTGAGCTCCAGGAGCCTCACCAATAAAAAGAATCTCGGCATCTGGATTACCGGCACCGGGAACAGGATTGGTGGCAGTTTTATAGAGATTGCATTTTTTACATTCCCCCACTAAATGGGAAATATATTCTAATTGTTGAGACTTACTGAGGGACATCTATGGAGTATATTGTTCTTTAATTTCAGTAACTAGGCCACTATTATCTCGGAGAATCCAAAAAGGGTTTGAGTATTTTGAAACTTTAGAAAATTCGTTAAAAGAAACTTCTGAAAGAGAGAAATCATCAGTATCGGGGTCGATAAGAAAAATAGAAACCGTGTCACTGATCTGGAGAGTACGAATGTCTGAAGAATTATTGATAATGCTAAAACCGTTGGGGGCTGATCTGTCGTCGACCCACTCAATAAAATCAATGTCGATAAAATTGTTCTGATTTTTGGAATAGACTTTTTTTATATAAGCAACTTGTTTATTTTCAACCGGGGCTGGATTTTTTGAAGATAGGTCTGGAGTTGGAGCTGGAGGAATGACAGGAGAAGTCTGTTTTTGGTGAGGAGAAAGGGTGGTTAACAAAACAACAAAAGCACAAGCCAAAAGGATAAAGGATAGATAAATTTCTTTCTTGTTCATAGGTTAAAAATTTTGGAGTTGACCGTTTTGATCAACACAACCGGGAACCATAGAGACAGGAAAATTGTATGGGGCAACTGTTTCGCAAGAAACGGTGCCGTTACCATCCTGAACTATCAGCCACTGTTGATTGACCTTGGCGGCCAAGACCCAGCCCCCGGAAATTTCTCCGGAAAAAATAACTCCACCAGAAGCATGCTCACCGTCATTTTTTGAAAGAGTGAAATTAACTTCTGAGAGGTCTTTGTGATATTTATCGGCAAGAGCCTGTTTAATTGAAAGTTCGTCCGAGACAGGAGGAATAGTGGAAGTGGGGGTATCTTCGACCGAGGTTGGAATATCGAGAGGGGGAAGATCAGTTTGGGTGGTTGGTTTTTGGGAAAAAAGGTAAAAAGCCAACATGGCAATAACGAGACCAAGAAGGAGACCGATGATGATATTTTTCATAGGCTTACCATTGGGGTAAATATTTTTTAACATTTGACTCGTCGACAACAACTTGGCGAGTTCCAGTAAGAATAAGAGCGGCGGTTTTGCGACAGAGACCCTCAATGTTTCTTTTGAGGGTACGAACACCGGCATCAAAACCGAGAGGACGAACAATATTTAACCAAATATTGTCGTCGATTTTAAGCTCATTGGGGGTAAGACCGGCCTCTTTTATGGCCTTGGGGAAGATATAGTCGCGACCAATGGCAATCTTTTCCTCGTCGGTATAGGAAGGCATCTGAATGACCTCTAAACGATCCATAACAGCGGTAGCAATGCGGTTAGTATTGTTGCAGGTGGCAACAAAAAAGGCTTCGGAAAGATCAAAGGGATAATCAAGATAATGATCGGTAAAACGGGCGTTTTGCTCGGGATCGAGAAGCTCGACCAGAACTCCCATGATGGTATTTAAGGCATCGTCGGCAACACGATCAATTTCATCGAGAAGGATAACAGGATTTTTAGTTTTGCATTGGGACAACCCGCGAATAATAGCTCCAGGCTCGGCTTCGGGATGAAGACGAGATTGACCGCGAAGATAAAGAGGGTCACCAAGACCACCAAAGGGAATACGAATAAGTTGGCGATCCATGACTTCGGAAATAGATTTGGCCATAGTAGTTTTTCCAGTACCAACCAAACCCACAAAAAGGAGAATTGGAGCCCGGGGGACAATGTCGGGTGAACGAGTCTTTTGAAGAGAAAGGACGGAAATGTATTCTAAAATTCTTTCTTTAACGGTATCAAGACCGTAATGGTTTTCGTCAAGCTTTTCTTTGGCGTAACGAAGCTCAAGAATATCTTGGGAACGAGTGTTCCAAGGCAAGGAAATAATCCAGTCAAGATACTTAGAAGTAGTCTGGTAATAGGACCAAAAGGTATCTTCGGAGCGAGAATTGACCTCTAATTGGGCAAAGTTTTCGTTTAATTTGTCTTGGAGACCTGATGGCAGTTCAACCCCCTCGGCTTTTGATCTAAGTTTTTTAATTGCATCAGCAATTGTTAGCGTTGACTCCACAATAAAAGTATACAGGAAATTATTTGATCGATAAAATTAGATTTGAACCGAGACCGACTGAAATGCGTTCAATTAGCTCCAGGGATGGATTAAGGGTGGAATTTTCAAGACGTGAAATAATTGCCTGGGTGGTGCGGGCTTTTTTCGCAAGATCTTGCTGAGACATCTTTTTCTCTAATCTCTTTTTAATTATCTGACGTGATAATTGATATTTAGGGTTTGATTCTTCCCAGAGTTTCTTAAATTCAGGATCTTTTAAACTATTTTTAAAATATTGATCGAACGACAAGAGTTTCATGGGGTAATTATATCGTATAGGATATAAATGTCAAGATAATTTATAAAAACGATTTAGAGCAATGTTGATTTCTTTGAGGGGGGTTTTGTTAGATTTTTTCTTGAAGGCATGCAATAAAATTATTTCGTCTTTTATTTTATTGGCGTAGATAATTCGAGTACTGTTTTTACCCAATATTCTTATTTCCCAAAGTGGGTAACCGGACAGTTTTTTAATGTGAGGAGAGGCTGAAATTAGACCAAACTCGATAATATTTTTTACAATTATAGAAACCTTAATTTTGGTTTCTTTGTTTTTATCTAAAAAATCACCAACTGGATTTTTACCTCGATGGTCTAAAAAAAACTTGACTGATGCCATGTGAATATTATTACATAATATTCAGTGTCAAACCCAGAGGGTACAGGGAATTATTTATTATCTTCTATCAAAACAATATTTAAACATTTGATTTCTGTTTGACCACCCTCGGGTCTCCTGACAAGGAAAACGGAGCCATCCATTTTTATTGACTGGGCAGCAGTATCTAAGATTTGTTTGGCCATAGCTTGGACTTCTTCTTCAGTTGCACGAGGATATCTAGTTCTAATCGAAGAATTAAGTAAGCTAAAAGGGTCCTTGGAAGAATTATCTTGTTCAACCATAGTTAATTATATCAAATTGTAACAATAATGACATATTCCCGATAATAGAAAAATCTTTTGTAAAAAAAAGTAATCGATATTAGTATTTGGCTAATTTTTTTACGATCTGATCAAGATCTGATTTGAAGGTCTGGGAATTAATCTCGTAGTAGGGGTAGTTATAAGATTTTGCCTCATTTCTAAACAATTCGCTGAATTTTGAAGAATAGGATATAACTTTTTTGAAAATATCTCGGTTTGAATTTTCTAGCCAATCTCCTTCGGAGCGATGATTCCAGGAATATTCAAAAAATGACTCAAAATTTGTATTACCAACACAGATAAATTTTATTTGATACTTATCAATAAAACTTGTATCAAAAAAACTTGGTAGTAGGGCAACCCCTTCAAGAATAAAATCGCGATTATTATAGGAAATTGATTCAACAAAGCCCTTTACAATTTTGACAACCTCTTTTGACTCTGACTTTTGATTGTTTATTATTTCCTGAATTGATGGGGAAAACGTTTTTTCTATATAGTCCTCATCTTTCCAGCTTATCCAATGGGCGAAAAGTTGATCACTTTTAGGAATACTTTCTAAATTAACGACACTTTCCCTAAGATTATCGGTCGACAACCAGGAAAAACCCGTTGCTTTAGATATTTTTTTGGCAAGTTGAGATTTTCCAGTACGAGGAGCACCCCCAAGGAAATAAATCATGATTCATTGTAGCAAAAGCTTACCTTCGGTTTCGATTTCGATCATCAGATGATGAGCGACGAGGTGGACTGCTGAAATTGCGGAAGGGAGGACGACCGGAAGCGGCAGGACCATCACGTTGAGGCATAGAATCGGCGTTGCCTGGATGGGCAGCTTTGAATTCTGGAGCGCTTAATTTGATTTGATGATTGTCGTTAAAACCGGAGATGGTAACTTTTAGTTTGTCACCAATTTTGATAATTGAAGATGGATCAGAAATGAATCCCCCACTCAATTCAGAAACATGAAGCAAGGCTTCACGACCGGGTAAAAATTCAACAAAGGCACCATAGGCTTCGACGCGGGTAACAACTCCATCATAAACTTCACCAATTTGGACATCTTTGATCATGGATTCGATTTGGAAAGCACATTCATCAATTTTTGCTTGATCTGTGGAAGAAATTGAAGCTCGGCCATCATCGTCAATGTCAATTTGGACGGAAAATTTTTCCATCAGAGCTTTGATGGTCTTACCACCAGAACCAATGACCTCACCGATTTTATCTTCGGGGAGAGTAACTAGTTTAATTTTGGGAGCATAGACGGATAATTCTTTGCGGGGTTCGGCCAAGACAGAATCGATTTTGTCCAAAATGGTGAGACGTGCCTTGGTAGAAGCTACAAAGGTGTCAGTAATCATTTGGAGAGAAAGACCCATTCTTTTAATATCAAGTTGAATCGCGGTAATACCAGTCCGAGTACCAGTGATTTTGAAATCCATATCACCACAGTGATCTTCGATACCAGCAATGTCGGTTAATAAAACATATTTACCTGCAGCATCGGACATCATACCAATAGAAATGCCAGCAACCTTGTCCTTGATAGGAACACCAGCATCCATTAGAGAAAGGGTGGAACCACAGGTTGAAGCCATAGAAGAAGAACCATTTTGAGACATAACTTCGGAAGTTAAGACGATAGTATAAGGAAACTCCTCAACTGAAGGAATAACCGGAACTAGGGCTTTTTCTGCTAGGGCACCATGACCAACTTCGCGACGACCGGGACGGCCGAAACGACCAGTTTGACCAGTGGAGAAAGGAGCAGCAGAGTAATAATGAAGATAATGTTTGGTGGTTTCGCCGCTACTGTCTTGGAGATATTGCTGTTCGGCAATAGAGCCGAGAGTAGTAATGGTTAGAGCCTGGGTTAGACCTCTTTGGAAAAGGGCAGAACCATGGGTGGTAGGTAAGACGCCAGTTTCAATTTCGAGAGGACGAACCTGATCAAAGGGACGCTTGTCGTAGCGGGTGCCAGCAAGAGTGGACTCACGTAAATATTGACAGACCAGGGTGTCGACAGCTTCCATAACTTGGCTAGCTTCAACTTCTTCGGATTTGACTTTGGACTCGAAAGCAGCTTTGACTTTTTCTTTAATTTTTTCTTCGCCAGCCATATGAGTACCGTCCTTACCTTCGGAAAGGAATTGGGCAAGATCGTCTTTGATAAGTGTCTCAATCTCAGAAATTAGTTCCTTTGAAGGAGTAACAGGTTCAAATTCGATTTTCTTTTTACCGTATTTTTTGGCAAAATCTACTAACTGGGTATTGATAAGATCACCAGTTTCAAAACCAACTTTTAGGGCTTTAAGAACAGAATCGTTGTCCAAAATGTTGGCATCGGCCTCGATCATGTTGATACCTTCAGCATCTTTGCAGATTAGGAGGTCAAGAGATGATTTTTGGAGTTGAGAATGAGTGGGAAGAACAGTGACAGAGTCGTTTTCGAAACCGAGACGGACGGCAGAGACAGGACCATTAAAAGGAATATCGGAAAGCATCAAGGCGGCAGACACAGCGGTAAAGGCAGGAATAACAACATCGTTTTCTTTGTCGTTACTTAAAACGGAGATAATAACTTGAACCTCGTTTTTAAATCCGACGGGAAATAAAGGACGAATAGAGCGATCGATAATACGGCCATTGAGAATGGCAGTATCGGAAGGACCACCTTCGCGCTTGATCCATTTACTACCTTTAACAAAGCCACCAGCATAAAGCTTATCGGAAAATTCAACAGAAAGAGGAAAATAGTCCTTGTTTTTGTCGACTGCACCCAAAACAACAGTGGCCAAAACAACAGTTTTGCCCATAGTTGCCATGACGGCACCATTGGCTTGAGGAGCTAGAAGGCCAGTAGTTAAAGTAATTGTTTTGTCAGCGACAGTGATATCACAAGTGTTTTTTTCCATAGATAGAGATTTTAAAAAATATTAATTAATTATAGACCGATCCCGAGAGTTTTATTTCTTCAGACTCAAAGATTTGATGATTTTTGTATATCGATCTTCATTGTGGATAGAGAGATAGCGAAGCAAACGTCGCCTTTTGGCTAGTTTACTCAAAAGTCCCCTTTTAGCGGGAGAATCGTGCTTATTTTCGTTTAAATGACCCTGGAGTTTTTCAATTTCTTTGCTTAGAATCGCAACTTGAATTTCAGGAGAACCGGTATCACCCTTTGCTTGGGCAAACTTGGTAATGATTTCGCTTTTTTCTTCGGTGGTTAATGCCATGTAATTTATTGGCTATTGATCGGTAAATAATAATATTTTGGAATGGCTCCCAAAAAACCGATTGATAGTCAGAAGGGATTATAACACAGATTACTTATCAAGAGGGCAAGCTTGGCAACTCACAGTATCGTTGATGGGGTAGATAGAGGGGGCATCAAGATGGTCGGTGGAGGGAGGATATGAGGCGATGACTATCCTGGCGCTTATGATAGCAGGACAAGCATCGTCGAAATAATCATCTCTTTTGTCACATTGAGCAAAAGGTCTAATAAAGGAAACACGAAGCTTAAGATGTGGAAATCTTTTTTGATCTTCCTCGCTTAGAGGATATTGGGATTGTTGTTCAATGTCCATATTATTTGGTTAGTAAATTTTTTATTAAATTTGACTGTCTAAAAAATTATCTATCGCAACATCCATAGCAATACATTCTTGACAAGATCGAAGACTCATACCAGTAATACTGGTAATTGTCGGCACATTGGTTTCAAGACTTTGTCGCATGGTGACGATAAGACATCTTTGATAAATACAATTGTTCTGCCTGGAACGAATAGCACAAGCTGTTTTGATACCACCATCTTCCGCATATGAGAGATCAAGGTGGGGATAACGTTTATTAATTGAACTAGTTTTTCTAAAAGTTCGGTCTTTTCTACTTTCTTTATTTTGCATTTGATGACAATTAAAAGTTATGCTTGGTATTGGCTTTATCCTTTAATAAATAGTTTTTGAAAAACTATCGAATACGGCTTTTGCCTGCTCAGTTTTTTGCTCCATATTCAAATAAACCTGGCATTCTTGACAAGATCTGACACCCATTCCCTCAATGCCAGTAACAGTGGGGGCGGTGGCTTCAAGACCCTGTCTCATATAAAAAACAGGACTACCTGAACTAACACAGTGCGCTGAACCATAACAATTATCTATATCGGCGGCGGCACAAAGTGTTCCAATTCCAGCACCGTCGACATGAACCAGGCGAAGGTGGGGATACGTTTTCTCTAATGATTCAGTTTTTTGGAGATACATATATATTTAAAATAAAATTAAATTAGGCCATGGGGGTGGGATTAGGTTTATTGGTCCCAGGAGCAAGGCCAGCACTTTTTTCAACGTTTTCGATCGGGGTAGGTTCAGGATTTTGAGGTGTGGAATCGTCGGGCTGAGTAGCACGAAGACAGATAGCACCAGCTTCAAAAGTTTCTGGAGAAACGTTGACGGAAAAAGATTGGGTAGCGACACGAAGGCCGATAAGCAAATCTTTCCCAGAATCTAGATCAAGTGTTAAGCCAAGCATAGGTAGCAAGAAAGTGAAAATTTCGGAAAAGGGAGCATCGGGATCCATAAGGGTGGCCTTGGCCCAGCTTTTGGAAACCTGTTGAGGGGTAATTAGAATCCAGTTTCCTTTTTCTACCATAGAAATGGCGGCGCCTAAGGGAGACTCATCACCAAGCATGAAACAGACATCAGCGGAAGAACCGTTGTTGTTGATCATAATTTGCTTAGTTTCAACCTTGGCAGCACCGGATTTGGTCTTAACAACCAAATTTAGATGACCACCGTCGTCGTTGTAGGAAACAGCTTCAATTTGGTCAATTGGATAATCTAGGGTAACAACCAAGTCGGAACTGGAATAGGTATCGGTCAATAGTTCTAAACCGCTAAGTTTTGAATAATTTTGATCGGTCTTTTGAGGACAAAAGACACGAGCCTCTTTTCCTTGTTTCTTTAAAGAGATGGCCAAGGCAAGAGCTGCACCGACGCTATCGACAGAAAGAGTGGGAACCACAATAAGCGCGCTTTTGGCTGTATCAACGAGATTTTTTATTTCAGTGACATTATAATTTTTCATATTTGTCCTGCTTACAAATAAATTATTATTTTTAGAATTTGATTCAAAAACAGAGGTATTTAACCTGTTCATTTTTAATTCTTATAGGCTATTATAACATCCTTTAGCTTAAAGTCAACATAGGGACGAAAAGTCATGCCACACTCGTGACCGACTTTGATTTTTTCAACAATATCTTTGCCTTGACGAATACCTTCAATAGTGGTGTTTTTGATGATTTTGCCATCGCGCATGAGATGGACCGTATTTCCTTTTACCATTTCACCTTTGCTAATTTTTACACCGGCAATACGAACTTTGTCGATTTTAAACTCGGCAATAATGGTTCCTTCACCTAAGATAGTCTCTTCGATGGTTGGGTCAAGCATCTTTAAGACCTGGGATTGAATGTCTTCGATTATTTCGTATATAATTTTTGATTGAAAGATAGACACTTTTTCATTGTCGGCGAGATTTTTGATAGTTTTACTGACGGGAACATTGAAAGCAAAAAGTTGAGAATGACTGGTTTTGGCGGCGATGACATCGTTGTCATTAACTGGACCAACACCGGCGAAAACAATGTTGACGTCATCACTGAGACTACCTTTTAAAGCTTCGAGGGTGCCTTCTACATCAGTTTTGACAACAATATTTAGATGAGGAACTTCTTCAGCGTCGGGATCTTGAGTTGTGGAAACGTCGGGTGAGGAAACTTTGACAGTTTCAGGTTCAATTAGGTGGTCGGTAACAAGAGAGCCAACTGAGGGCACTTTTTCGAAACCTAGAATCTCTACAGGAGCACTGGGTAGGGCCTCTGAAATATTTTTACCATCTAAGTCTAAAAGAGCTTTGACCTTTCCGGCGACATTTTCGGCATAAACTGTATCTCCGAGACGGAGGGTGCCTTTTTTGACAATTACGGCTGCCAGAGGGCCACGAAGTTTGTCGAGTTTTGATTCGATAACGACAGCTTCGAAGGGGGCATCAGGCTCATCTTTGAGCTCCATAATTTCGGCGTTCAAAAAAATTAGATCTAAAAGCGCATCAATCCCCTCACCGGTTTTGGCAGAAACAGGGACAACTGAAATCTGACCACCATATTCTTCGGGGGTAAGATCCATTTCAACTAGCTGACCCTTGACCATTTCGGGTTGGCGAGTATCAAGATCAAATTTGGTCATGGCAACAATGACGGGAAGATTGGCTTTTTTTATCTGGGCAATGCATTCCTTTGTTTGAGCCATAACGCCGTCAACGGCAGAAATAACCAAAACAACTAAATCGGTGATATCAGCTCCACGAGCGCGCATGGCACAAAAGGCGGCATGGCCAGGAGTATCAATAAAGGTTACCGGTTTGATTTTACCGTTCTTTAGTTTGACTTCATATTGATATGAAGAAATATGCTGAGTAATTCCACCAGATTCCTTACGAGCAACGCTGGCACTTCTAATCTTATCTAAAAGAGTCGTTTTTCCATGGTCAATGTGACCCATAACGGCAACGATAGGCGGACGATATTTGGTGGCCGAATTTGTAGTCATAAATTTTAAAGAAGGATAATTAACTTTTGTTGGCAGATACCTTGATTTCTAGTCCACAAAGCATTCCTGCCAAACGGACATTCTCACCACCGGCACCAATGGCCAGAGCAAGTTGATCTTCGGGAATTTCAACCTGAGCAGTGGTGTCGTCGACAGAAATTACTTTGACATCGCTAGCAGGAGAAAGAGCGTTGACAATGAACTGAGAAAGGTTTTTGGCATAGGCGACAACGTCGACTTTTTCGTCTGGAGGTAGCTCGGTCAATACTGACTGAATTCGAGAACCTTTTTGACCAATACAGGAACCGACAGGATCAATTCCATTTTGAGAGGAAGAGACGGCAACCTTGGTGCGTTGACCGGCTTCACGGGCAATTTTTTCGATAACCACGGTGTGATTGTTGACTTCGGGAACTTCGCGAGCAAAAAGTTGTTTGACAAATTCGGGATCACGTCGAGAAAGAATAATGTCTTTTCGACCAGTAACAGCATCTTCTTGGATTTCTTTTATTAGAAATAGTTTTTTAGAACTAATATCAAGTATTTCATTCTTGATTTGTTCGTCTTTGGGAAGAACACCTTCTGTTTTGCCGATACCGATGGTTTTTTTATAAGGATCAACTCGGAGAACAACACCAAGAGTAAGGGTGCCAATCTTTTGATGATATTCACCAACAACGGTGTCTCGTTCAACTTCACGAATTTTTTGGTCGATGACCTGTTTGGCGGTCATGGCGGCAATGCGACCGAAACCGGGAGGGGTAACGTCTTTTCTCTCTTCACCCTCAACTTCAAAAATGGCAAAGGAACCAGATTCGGGAGAAAGATCAACTTCGAAGACAGATTCTTCGGAGATAATAACACCATGCTCTTTTTGATCACGCTTATAAGCGGAAATTAAACCTTGTTCAATGGCGTCGATAATCTCTTGAGGATCGATGTTGCGTTCACCGGCGATTTGAGCGACGGCGGCGGCGAATTCAGTTTTTGGTAGTCTTCTAATATCCATATTTCTCCTTTTGGTAAAACAAAAATGGGGACACGACGGCCCCCATTCCGAAATACCACAGATTTAACTTGATTATTATAACACTAAATAGCTAAAAAATTGAGGCTAAAACATAAATACTGGAAGAGATTGAGATATTATGATATATTCCGTACATGACGGCAGAAGTAACAGGTGGAAAGATTTGTTTGGTAGGAGGGGAAGAAACAATTAAGTGGAAAATTGATGATTCGGGAAAGAGAGCTCAATTAAAAAAAGTTGAAGGTAGGTTAGAGTTAAGTATTTTTCAGGGAGATATTGAAGAAACCACCTTTAGAAAATGTGTAGTTATTGTTCGAGACGGTGAAGTCTATAGAACTGACAGAAATAGTAATGTCGAAAGGACAGTTGTACCCCTCGGAAACTATGGAATTTATTTTCGTAAAAATAAAGTAGTAAAAATTGCGGGAACATTTAAAGGATTTGATACTTTTCCTAAGATTTCTGGACAAACTACCTACAGACACGGAGAAATGATTCAGACAAAGAAAGGCATTAAGATCAAAGCAATAGAAAATAAACGTTAGATTTAGAAAATTAAGCAAGCTGCAAGAGATAAGTTGTAGAAGAGACTGAATTATTGTGATATATTTCGCATATGACAGCAGAAATAAGAGGAACACTTGCCTATCTAATAAAAAGAGAGGGGGTAGATACCGAGCTGGAAGCTATTCCTTCAAGCTTTTTAGTGGAAGCTTATGAGGGAAAACTGATATTAAGACAAACAGAAGGTGATGTAAATGAAAAAGCCAGTATATATTCTGGTTTAAGGGCAGTGATACATGGAGGGATAGTAATTTCGACAAAAAATAGTGAAAAGGTGACCCTTCGTGACGGGGAACAAGCGGTCGAAATTTTACCTGATGGAACAGTTCGAACGTTTGTCGGGACACTAAATGGATTTGAGGTCAGAGGAGGAGAAAATAGACTTCTCAAGAAAGAATACACTGCCGGTAAAAAGATAATCACCCCCAGGGGAACTGAGATTAAAGCAATTAGGGGAGATCTGTAATGACGGCAGAAGTTGATAAAAAAATCGTTGTACAAGTACAAAAAAAAGAAAGAATCACTTTTGAGATGGATGATGGAGACAGTCTTGAAATTCATGCACTTAAGGGAACGAGCGGTGAATTGGAGGTGGTCAGGGAACGGATAATTCAGTGTTCTGGTCCAATAAGGGGAGTAATTTTTAAGGGGAGATTTTATGTGAGTGAGGGAGAAGACAATATAGTTGAGCCAGGAGACAGGGTGTTTCACGTGTCTGATGAAGGAAAGGGATTAGAAATAATTGAAGGAAGGGAAAATGGTTTTCGAATAACAAGATCCAACGGTGATACGACTGAGTATCATTCAAAAAATACAGTTGTTTTGAGGGGTCCAGCGGGAGTAGTATTAAAAGCAAGACAAAACAATAAGTAGAAGAAGTTGTACTATTGTGATATATTTTGCATATGACTGCGGAAATAAACACAGAACTTAATCATGTAGTTTTGACTCCAGGACAAGACGTGGGGGTTGGATTTCAATTTAGGAGATACGGAAATATCTGTTTTAAAAGGGGTGAGTTTCCAATACAGGTGATAGCTGATGGTAATGAACTGCCAATTGAAGCAAATGTGGTGATATATGACAGAACAATATATACAATTGCAAAAGAAAGGCCGTCATCTTTAACTTTAGAAAATTGTGGGACAAGAGCGTTGAGCATAACCGAGAAAGGAATTCAAGAAATATGTATAACAGATAATGGTTTTTCAGTAAGGGAAATTTATCCCGGAGAAAGAAGGCCTGTTTTTTTTGAAGGTGGAATAACAATGGAGCTTGATTCGGGAGTTAAGTTGAGAGGAAAAAGAGGTTAGTTGGCTATTGTTTACAAATCCAATTCTTTGATCAATTGTTTTTGTTTGGCGGAGAGACGATAAGGAATGACGATGTTAAGACGAATATAAAGATCGCCAACACCGTAACCACTGACATCTTTAATCCCCTGGCCTCGAAGACGGACCAGGGTGTTGGGCTGGGTACCTGATTTAACACGAATTTTTAATTTATCGGTAAGGGTAGGTACTTCGATAACATCACCCAAAATTGCCTGTGATATGGTTATATTTTGACTAACGTAAACATCATTACCATCGCGCTTGAAAACTTTATCGGGCAAAACATCAATGTATAAATTAAAGTTGGTAAATTTGATACGCTGACCGTCGTCGACCCCGGCGGGAATTTTTATTTTCTTCTCTGAGCCGTCAATATTGACTTCTTTTTCACAGCCAAGAGCAGCATCTAAAAATGAGATTTGAATCTTGTAGGTTGGGACTTGGCGACGTGACTGGCCACCAAAGTTAACGCCACCGGTACCGCCAAAAAATTGCTCAAAGATATCGAAAGGGTTGCTAAAACCGCCAAAATCAAAGTCAGCACCTTGCTGGCCACCATTGGAAGATTGCCAAGTAAAGTCGAAGGGACCATTTTGTTGAGTGTAGGTATGACCGCCAAAATTGCCGCCAGCATTGGGGTCAAAGGCGGTATGACCGTATTGGTCGTAGGCGGTTTTTTTCTGGTCGTTACTGAGAACTTCGTAGGCTTCGTTGATTTCTTTGAACTTTTCCTCCGCATCGGCAGATTTGTTTCGATCGGGGTGCCACTGCATGGCTTGCTTACGATAAGCCGACTTGATCTCCTCTTTTGAGGCACCTTTTTTGACTCCAAGTGTTTCGTAAAAATCAGGTTTCATTTTATTTTATGGCCCCGCAGAAACACGGGGCCATAGATTATATCTTGAATCTTACTCTTTAACTACCTCTCCCTCTTCGGCTTCTTTTTTGTCATCCTTGTCTTTGGACTTTTTGTCCTTTGATTTGGAATCCTGAGCCTCGGGACCGGGCTGACCGGGTTGATTAGGTTGACCGGCGTCGGGTTGACCATAAACCGCCTGGCCGACAACTTGGAGAATCTGATTTAGTTCTTCGATGAACTTATCATACTCATCCTTTTTGGCGTCAGTTTTGGCAATAAGATCTTTACCAGCCTTAATTTTTTCTTCAATTTTTGCCTTATCTTCTGGCTTGATCTTGTCTCCGAAATCCTTAAGAGTTTTTTCGCCGGTGAAGATAGTGGCGTCGAGTTTATTTTTACTTTCGACAAAACCATGCTTCTCTTCATCTTCACGAGCGTGCATTTCAGCATCGTTTTTCATCTTTTCAACTTCGTCATCGGAAAGATTGGTGGCGTTTTGGATAGTAATTTTTTGCTCTTTATTGGTGCCTTTATCTTTGGCTGAGACACTTAGGATTCCATTACTGTCGATGTCAAAGGTGACCTCGATTTGAGGAGTGCCTCGTGGAGCTGGGGCAATGCCATCAAGGACAAAGCGACCAAGACTTTTGTTGTCAGCGGCCATAGGCCTTTCACCTTGAAGAACGTTAATTTCCACCTGAGGCTGAGAATCAGCATAGGTAGTGAAAATCTGGGATTTCTTGGTAGGCACGGTGGTATTTCTTTCTATAAGAGGAGTACGAACACCGCCAGCAGTCTCGATACCGAGTGTTAGAGGAGTAACGTCAAGAAGGACAATGTCTTTGACTTCACCAGTCAAAACAGCTCCCTGAACAGCGGCACCAATGGCGACAACTTCATCGGGGTTAACGGTGGTGTTGGGTTCCCTGCCAAAGAAATCTTTGACGACTTGCAGAACTTTGGGCATACGAGTCATGCCGCCAACCATAACCACATCGGTAATGTCGGATTTACTGACACCAGCGTCTTTAAGACACTTTTCAACAGGTGAAATGGTGTTTTGAATTAAATCATCAACCATTTTTTCCAGTTCTGATCGGGTTAATTTAACGGTTAGGTGCAAAGAATCGCTTCCCTTTTGGGTAATGAAAGGAAGATTGATCTCAGTTTCACCAGTAGAGGACAATTCAATCTTGGCCTTCTCGGCGGCTTCACGAAGACGTTGAAGAGCCTGAGGATCTTTACTTAAATCGACTCCATGTTCTTTTTCGAAATTTTCGAGAAGCCAATTGGTAATGCGATGATCAAAGTCATCTCCACCAAGGAAGGTGTCACCATTGGTAGCTTTGACTTCAAAAACACCATCACCGATTTCTAAAATAGAAATGTCGAAGGTACCACCACCAAGGTCGTAAACAGCAACAAGACCTTTTTTCTTTTTATCTAGACCATAGGCAAGAGCAGAAGCTGTAGGTTCGTTAACGATTCTTTTTACATTAAGACCAGCAATTTCACCAGCCTGCTTCGTAGCTTGACGTTGAGAATCATCGAAATAAGCGGGGACAGTAATAACAGCGTCAGTAATCTTTTCACCAAGATATCTTTCGGCGTCAGCTTTGGCTTTTTGCAAAATCATAGCTGAGATTTCTTGAGGGGTGTAGATCTTGCCATCGATTTCGACAGCAGCCATTTTGTCTTTACCAGCGACGATTTTGTAGGAAACAATTTTTTTGGTTTTTTCGACCTCGGGATCATCAATGCGACGACCCATTAGACGTTTGATGCTGAAAATTGTTTTTTCAGGATTAAGAACCATTTGCCTTTTGGCAAGATCGCCAACCAATTTTTTGATAGGTTCGACAATAGAAGGAATGGTGTTTCTGCCTTCGGCAGTTAGGATAACTTTTGGAGTTCCAGCCTCCATGACAGCCACACATGAATTAGTGGTGCCAAGATCAATTCCGATTATTTTGTTTGATGTATTTGACATATTTTTTTATATAAATTTATAAATTGTTAATAAATTAAGATTTTTTACCGACAGTAACTTGGGCTGGTCGGAGACATTGCCCGTTTAATAGATAACCCCGCTTTCTAACTTCAATAACTTTGTCGGCCTTACCCTCAACAACTTGTAAACATTCCATAGTCTCTGGATTAAAGTCTTGATCAGCAGCACTGATTTCTTCAAGGCCTTGTTTTTTTAAAATAGATTCAAAACGATCAATGGCCATTTTTAAACCGGGATCAGATAGTTGAGTATAGGCAAGATAGAGATCATCGAGAACAGATAACATTTCAGAAACAAAATTGGCAATTGCCAGAGTAGCAAAAAATTGATGTTGATCTTGCTGTCTTTTTTGAAGATTGGCATAATCGGCCAAAGACCGGGTCAACTTATCTTCGAGTTGCTTGATTTGTTCTTCTAATTTTAATATTTCGGGCACAAGATTAGTTTTTTGTTTGTTTTTTGTATTTGGCATATTTTTAATTAACGAGTAATGGTTGAGATTAGTTCGGCAAAGAAATCAACAACGGGAATAACTACTTGATATTCGACGCGGGCGGGACCGATGACACCGACGATACCTCGATGAGGGCCTGCTTGATAGGTTTGGTAGATGAAACCGCAAGGTTCAAGGTGCTCCATACCTAAATCTTCACCGACAAGTAGATGAATTAACTGAGAGGAGGGTTCTTCGGTGCTAACCCCGGCCTTACTGATAATGTCGAACCAAAAATTTGGATTGTCTAAAAGTGATAAGACAGTTTTGGTAACATCGATGTTGTAAAACTCTGGCTCCTCGAGCAAGTTTGAAGCACCATAGCTATAAATAGAACCCTGGTCAGTAGTCGAAATGGCTAAAGATCGAGTTTTTTTGGCAAGTTCTCGAGTAGTTTCCTTGAGAAGTTTTTCGAATTCGTTTCGATAATCCCATACTTTTTCTTTGACACCAATTTCGTCACTAACGGACATATTTTTGGGAGTCATGAGATTGCGGACATAGTATTTCAGACCCATAGAGGTCGGACAGCGACCGGCAGAAAGATGGCCTTTTTTAAGGAAGCCAAGTTGAGTTAGGGACGACATCTCGTTTCTGATGGTGGCGGAAGAAATACCGAGATTATATTTTCGTTCGAGAGTCTCAGAACCGACAGGAGTTGCAGAATCAATAAACTCTTCGGTAATACATTTGAGAATCTTAATTTGACGTTGAGTTAAATCAGCCATATTAGCAGTATAATAGAACGACTGCTAAGCAGTGTCAAGGAGTAAGTGATGGCGGAGAGTCATTATCTTCAATGTTGATTTTATCGATGACCTTCTGAAGCTTGTTGTTGCGAGTAAGGCTGACCTTGTTGAACTGATCGTGAAGACTATCGATCTTGGTACCAAATTTGTTGAACTCTTCGTTAAATTTGTTGAACTCAGCACCAAATATTTTTATTTGAGAAATTATTCCACGGACATTTTTTTGAAATCGAAAATTTTCGTAGGCCTGTTTGACCATTCTTAGTATTGCAGTAAAAGAAAAGGGGCCAGCAAAAACAATTTTTTTGTTGAAGGCTTCCTCGAGAAGGTTTGGGAATTTCTCGTAAATAAAACTAAAAATCATCTCATTGGGAATAAAAACAATCACGAAATCAACCGTATTTTCTTCAGGATTAATATAATTTCTACTGGAGACATCGGCAATTTTCCTCTTAATATCACCCTCGAAGGCCTTTAAAAATTGGGCTTTTTGATCGGCGTTTTCAGTTTCGCTCATTTTGACAATGTTGGCGTAGGGAAATTTTGCATCAATGTTGACTTTGGTTTTGTCGGGAAGATAGAGGGTGAAATCTGGTCGCCCTTCGGCAAATGTTTCCTGTTTACTATAGTCAGTGCCAATAACAAAGCCTGATTGCTTGAGGAGGTCTTCGGCAACTTTTTCGCCAAAAGCACCGCGCATACGATCACTACTTAGGGTTCTTTTAAGACCTTCGGTAGTGACAGAAAGTTCTTTGGTAATTTTGGTGCTAGTTTCTATGGCATCCCTAAGACCAGTAAAACTACGGATGCGATCTTTTTCAACAGTGGAAAGCTGATCTTGGACCTGCTTGATCATCTTTTCAATAGCATCTTTTTTATTGGATAGATCTGTCTGAATTTGAAGATTTTTGTCATTTAGTTTGTCGTTTGATTGTTTGACGAGAGTATCGATTGCCTTGGAAAGATCAATTTGATCTGGCTTGTTGGATTTTTGGAGATAGACAAAATAGGCCAGGGTGGCGAGAATTAAAATTAAAAGAAGATAAACGAAGGTCATGGTTTATTGTAACCTAAATATAGTTTGGGAATAGAAAATGATATAATTTGTTACTATGGCATACAAAACAGAAACAGAATCTGGTGGACCTATTAGTCCAGAAGCAGAAAAGATTATTGAAAGAGATAAGAGAAGAGATGCGAGAAGGCCTGCAGGAAAAGTAATTTTATTAGATGAGGAAGTATTGGTAATGGGTAACAATAATGTAGTAACTGGAGTAAGAGGAAGAAGGATACGAATAAAAAGCTGCTAATTATTTTCCAGTGGTACCAAAACCACCACGAGAAGGACTGGTCATGACGTCGACTTCATTAAATTCAAAAGTTTCGCATTTGATTAAAATTAACTGGCAAAGACGAGTCCCCTTGTCGATGTTAACCGTTGAATCTGTAAAATTACGGACAGCAAAATGATATTCGTCATCGTTGCCACAATAATCCCTGTCAACGATACCCACACCATTGATCCCCTGAATACCAAGCTTGTGAGTAGAACTTCTTGGAGCAAGGAGAATAAAATAGCCATCAGGTATTTTAATGGCAACATTCATGGGAATATAGGTAATTTCTTTTGGTTTAATTTCAACATCTACCCGAGAGCAAAGATCAACTGCAACCGCACCGGCGGTTTTATGGGTAGGCAGAGGTAAGGTTTTATCGAAACGTTTTATTTTTAGTTGCATTATTTTTCAAACAAGTAATGGAGGTGGGATTTGTCGGAACAATTGTCCCCAATTTCAAAAAATTCAAGATTTAGAATTTTTTGATAGACCTCTTTGATCTGAGTTTTAAGTTTTTCAACATCCTCAGAAGTAATGTCAAAATTTTTTCGAAGAAAAATATTTTTTTGTTTACTCTTCTCAACAAAATCAATGACTCCCCCATCAAACTTTAATTGAGAGTCATTTTTAATATCCAAGAGAAGTTTATAAAAAACGAGCTGACGAAAATAATCACCGTCTTTGGATAGTTCTTTATATTTACTGTCAGGATTGCCGGTTTTAAAATCGTAAACCCTTATTTTTCCATTGGCCTCTTTCTCAATTAAATCTATTTTTCCAGTAAGGGGGATTTGATCAAAGACAATATTGTCGTTATAAAAATTATATTCTGAAACGCTGCCATCCTTGATTGTGTCAAAGTATTGATCGTGGTAGTCGCCAAGAAGTTGACGGCCTTTTTGAAGGCACCAATCATGATCGATTTTGGAGAGACGCTCGTCTTTGAGAGCTTTGGTAAAGATGGAAATTGTTTCATCTTTGGATAATTTTTGGCGATAAAGATGAGAGAGAGCGTGGTGAACGGCTGTGCCAAAACTACTAAATTTTTCCTTGTTTTGGGGAATTCTAAGGATAGTTTTGTAGTAAAAACAGAGAGGGCAGCGGAGGTAAGAATTAAGATGGCTAACATTGAATTTGTAAGAGTCACGAAGATAGGAGCGCAAATAAGCACCAAGGTCAGAATCTAAGAAATGAGAGCGATTGGCAAACTGGTAATAAGTTTTTAGAGCGGCTTGTTTGTCTTTGAAATCAATTTTTTCAATGAGATGATCGTCAATTTCTGAAATAAATAGTGATGGGGTCTGGCTTTTACCGTTTTCTTTGTATTGGGAAAAGGTTAAATAGATCTGCTTTTTGGCTCGGGTGAGAGCGACGTAAAACAATCTCCGATCTTCTTCGAAATCATCTTCAATGTCTTTTGTAATTTCACTCTGAAGAAGACCAAGAGGTAATTTTAGTTTATTAATATCTCGCTGATTTTCCCAGGAATCTTGCAAAAGGTGGTAGATAAAAACGTGATTAAACTCGAGACCCTTGGCCCCGTGAATAGTAAGAAGCTTGATCGAATCAGAAGAATCATGGGAAACTGATGGAGAAGAAATGGGAAGATTGTTGTCAAGATATAGATTTACTCTTTTTAAAAAATCGCTGAGGTTCAGGTCTTTTTGATTAACAGTATCTTTGAGAAATTTATAAAAAGTATGAACCTGGTTTAAAGAATCGATATCGTTTTGAGAAAGAAGATACTTTAAGATGCGAAATCTTTTTAGAAGACGGTTCAATACTTTTTCGAGAGGATAATTTTCTAAATCAACTTTGGTTTTGGCAATTCTTTTTCCAAAATTAGAAATAATTTTCTTTGAAGATTCTGAAATTTTTAGACTTTTTATTTTTTTGCTATCGAAAATTAGGTCAGAGAGGACAAGTTTGCTTTTGAGAACTTTGACTAAATCGATAGGCTTTAATGCCACAAAAGAAGAGGCTAGTAGATGATATAAGGACTCGTCCAAATCAGGATCGTTGATAAATTCCAACAATTTAATTAGTTGGATAATAATAGGGCTCTTTAGAATATTGGTATCTGAAGGAAGAAAAAATTTCAAATTAAAGGCGGATAACATTTTGGATAATTCTTCTGAGTCTTTATTTTTTCGAAAGAGAATGGCGATTTCTTCGGGTTTTTCACCTGATTTAATTAGATCAGAAATTTTTTGAGCCACAAAATAGTCCTCTTCAATGTTGGAATTTAGAGCAACTAAGTTTATGGGGTCGGGGTCATAATCAACCGAAGAAACAAGACTTTTGTCGACATCAGTGATGAGGTTGGCAATGCGATTTTGGTTGTGAGAGATGACGCTTTGGGAAGATTCTAAAATTAATTTATGACTCCGATAGTTGTTTTTTAAGACAATCTTTTGAGGATTATATTTCTGGTAAAAATGGTAAATGTTTTCTACGCTGGCTCCCTGAAAGCGGAAAATTGATTGGTCATCGTCACCAACAACAAAAAGATTGGGGCGATCATAATAGGAAGCCAATAGTTCGATAAGGTGGTTTTGGGAAGAATTGGTGTCCTGATATTCATCAACAAGAATATATTGATACTTTTCTTGATAAGTTAGCAAAAGATCAGGATTTTGCTTGAAGGCGTCGAGGACAAAGAGAATCATGTCTTGGTAGTCATAGAGAGATCTTTTCCGTAAGTTTTTCTGATATGAATTGAAGAGATTAATAAACTCAAGTTGTTTGGGAATATTTTTTTCAAGATCTTGGTGAAGCTTTTTTATTTTAGTCTTAACTTCAGATAAATTTTCTGATGAGTTTCGAAGGATTTGAAGATGAGCCTTTAGATTGACGGAGAGATTGGGAAGATTTATTAGGGAATCAATTATGTCATTAATCTGAGGATAATTATTTTTGGTGGCGCGAAGGGCACTAAGCTCTGTAATAATTTTTTGAGAATTTTTGTAAAAATATTGTTGATCTTCGACAAGTTCAGACAGGGTCTCGGAGGAGATATTCTCCCTTTTTACTAGATAAAGATTGTTGATGATACTTTTTTGATAAAAATAACGATCGCCCCAAGTGATCAGAGGGGAAGTATTGTCTAACTTATCAATAAGATGGCGAACGAGCTCAATAGTTTCCAGATCATCGATTGACTTAAGTTCGGTAGAAAAGGGAAAATATTCTGGTTTCGTGGAGATTATATCGTTGCAAAAAGAATGAAAGGTGCAAATTTTTACCTTGTAAGCATCTGAGCCAATAAGAGAGAGGAGACGATTCCTCATGTTGGTGGCGGCAATGTCAGTGTAAGTTAGACATAAAATTGAAGTGGGAGAGGTGTCGGTTTTTTTTAAAATATTGGCAATGCGAAGAGCAATTGTCTGGGTTTTGCCAGTACCAGCACCAGCAATGACCATAACAGGACCTTCAAGAGTGTCAACAGCTTCCTTTTGCTGGGGATTTAATTTCTGGTATTCGGAGTTAAAATTTGGAGCCACAACTATATTTTATCCAAGAATGACAAAACATGTTGCTGGAAGTCTTCGGGAAGGGCAGAAAAGATGTCGTGATTAGTTTCGGTTTGCCAAAATTCTTTGGGTTCGTTGGCTAAATTATAAAGTAGCTGAGCGTCTTTATGATTTATATAAGTGTCATTTTGGGCGGAGAAAATAGTTATTGGGACATAAATTTTAGAAATAAGAGCTTGGGGAGAGGTTTTTGGTGAACTTAGGCCAAATTTGGCAAGAATAGCTACTTTAGTGGGTAAAAAACTCAGGGAATTGTTTTGATTTAGTCTAAATTTATAAAGAGATTCAACACTGGCGTAAGGCACGGAGGCAATTATAAAATCTCCCTTACCGGTTTTGGCAACACTGTTGATGGCAGTGGTGGCACCCATAGAAAATCCCAAATAACCAATTTTTACGTTTTGGTTTTCGGGAAGAGAAAAAAGATAATCGTAAACAGTTTCCAAGTCTTGCCACTCTTTGGTGCCAAGAAAAATTTGATCACCGTCACTACTACCAAAAGAACGAAGATCGACGGCTAGAGCGGAGTAACCAGCGTGATTTAGGTATTCAACGTGGCCCATCATTTGGTTTTTTCCGCCAGGATTACTGTAGCCGTGAACCAAGACAACAACCGCCTTGGGTTTGTTGACAGGAAAATACCAAAAGCCAATCTTTTGGTGGTTGGAGTTTTCTAAATATTCAGTTTTGGCGTAGACTGCCTGTCGGGAAGTGGTGGTGGTTTGGGTAGCGTGAATATTTAGCTCTTGATAGAGACTAGACCATGATTTTAGGGAAAAACCTAGCAATAAGACTAAAAGCGAAAAACAAAGATATGTTAACCACCTCATTAATATCAGTCTAGCAGAAAATGAGAGATAGGGAACACTTTAACTTTATAAAAATAAAGTTATTGTCTTCGTCTAATAATCTCACTGAGATTATTAATTTTCCCGGCAATTTCTTGAGCGCTGTCCCTCGAAGCAAAAGGAACTAATTCCCCATCTTCAAGAAAAAGACCAACAACGGCTTCAGTGCGAAAATCGCCATTACCTTTGGCACCCCTAACTTGAACCATGATTGGGTCTGATAGTCGAGAAGGATCTACGCTTCTTAATTCTTTGACAGCCACATCGTCAGTATTATTTGTAGGATTTAAGATGATAAAAAAACCCTGGGGAAGAATGTTTCGGTCCTCTTGTGGGCGATTATCAGTGTACTTTAGTTGTAGTTCTTTTCCTTTTGCCATAAGGTGGTATTTTACAGCATATTTTAAAAATTGCCAGAAAAAGATTGATTATTTGAGCAGCTTCTCCAATATCTCTTTGGCCAGCTGGGGATTGGCAGAACCTTTTGAAACTTTCATAAGTTGACCGACTAAAAAGCCGATAGCTAAGGGGTTTTTTCGATAGTCTTCAACGGCCTTTGAATTGGCCTCGATAACCTCTTTGGCAAACTGCTCTAAAGAAGCGGTGTCGGAAACTTGAATTAGACCTTTTTCTTTGGCAATTTCGACAGGATCTTTGGCGGTTTCATATGATTCAACAATGACTTGTTTGGCAACAGAAGAAGAGATTTCAGAGTTCTTTACCGCTTTAAATAAATTGGAAAAATATTCACCAGATAGTTTTGAGATATCAAAAGACTCCTGGGTCTCGTTTAATTTTTGTCTAATGGCACCAGAAAATAAATTGGCGGTAAATTTGGCAAATTCATTAAATTCCGGTTTTCCAATTAAAGCTTGGACAATGGCGTCAAAGGCGTTGGAGAAAGACAAATCTTCGGCCAGCAAATTGGCATCATAATCAGATAGATCATAAGATTTATACTTGGCAATTTTGGCGTCGGGAAGCTCGGGAAGGGTTTTTTTAATTTCTTCAATTTGGTCTTTGGAAAAGATAACTGGAGGAATGTCCGGTTCGGGGAAATAGCGGTAGTCAGCACTCCCCTCTTTTTCTCGCTGAAGAAAAGTCTGGTTTTTGTCAGCATCCCAACCACGGGTGGTTTTGTTGGTGGAATTTTTTGTGATTTTGTCAGATTGATATTGATCGATTTGACGTTTGATCTCGTAATCAATGGCATTTTCTACACCGGTAAGAGAGGCAACATTTTTTATCTCGGCGAGGGGGGTATAGTAAACACCGGTTTCGTCCTCAACTTTAATATTGATAGTGGGTTCGCAACGCATGGAACCTTTTTCAATGTCAGCGTCGGAAATACCGATATAGCGAATGACTTGTTGGATTTTATTTAAATATTTTTTGGCTTCTTGAGCTGATTGAATATCGGGCTCGGAAACAATCTCGACAAGAGGGACACCAGAACGATTAAAATCAAGAAGAGTTGAGGCGTCTATATGGATAGATTTTCCCGTGTCTTCCTCCATATGAGCACGATTTATACGGATTTCATGACCATCGATGTTTAACTTACCGTTAATAGCAAAAGGTTTCTGGAGCTGGGTGATTTGATAACTTTTTGCGAGATCCGGATAGAAATAGTTTTTTCTTTCAAAAAATGTTTCTTCGTTGATAGTGCAGTCCAAGGCTAGCCCCAATTTGATACACCACTCACAGGCTTTTTTGTTGGGAACGGGAAGAGCGCCAGGTAAACCAAGGCAGACGGGGCAAGTGTGGGTATTGGGTTCGACATGAAAATGATTGGCATCACAAGAACAAAACATCTTTGATTTTGTTTTTAGTTCAACGTGGACTTCGAGTCCGATAATAGGTGTTGTTTTCATATTATTCTTCGGTGGTACCTCCCCATTCAACAACAACAAAACCGTTGCGTTTAGGGGTAACGATAACCGGTTCATTAAGAACAATGGGGTTATCTAAATGTTTAAAATAAAATTCAACTCGAATAATTGTGTCAGGGGTTGGATTAACAGTGATGTCCATATTTTCTCCGAGAAAATCTTCGGATAAAAGCTTGATCTCATAAAAACCGGGAAGAGTTAATTCTTTGAGCCAATATGATTTGAACTGGGAAATTTCTTTTTTATTTAGTCCGAACATGGGAAGATATTTGGAAAACCACGATTTTAGATCTTTGGTGGCAACGACCCAGCCCTCTTCACCAACTTCATATTTATCAAGTTTGGCTTCATAAAATAAATAATCATAACGATTATCGATAAGGCTGTTTGGAGTGGCAATGACATACCAACCATTTTTGGGATACGAGGGAATACTTTTGGTGAGAGTACCTCTGATATTTAATTTGACGGAGACGGGAATAAAAGAGGTAGGATAAAGATAAATAGCTGGTTTTTTAGTAACAGGAAGAAGTGGTTGAGGGGTTGGACTGGGGACAATAGTTGGGGTAGGAATCGGACTGGGAAGTGGAGAGGGACTGGGAAGGATAACAAAGGGATAGGCGGCGGAAATGTAGTTTTTTTTATAAGCAATGACAACAGAAAATGCGATTATAAAAAAGAAAATTATAATTTTTAATAAAAATTTCATAGTTTTGGTTTTTGAAGATGA
>JAHISL010000106.1 GCA_018818185.1 Patescibacteria group bacterium
GATGTGGAAAAATATAGATTTGTTAATGAAGAAATCAAAAAAATATTGTTGACTTTTTCTCCCAAAGTTTGCACAAAATCGATAGATGAATTTGCGATTGATTTTGAAGGGATTAACGGCAACTTAAAAGAGATAGGCTTAAGAATTAAAAAGGAAATTAATGAAACTTTGGGTGACTGGATGACGGTATCAATTGGAATCGGAGCAAATATTTTTTTGGCCAAGGTGGCGTCCAATTTGAAAAAACCTGATGGTTTAGAAGAAATTAATGAGGGTAATTTTGAAGAAATCTACGGAAAGCTGAAATTGACTGACCTGCACGGCATTAATACTAAAACTGCCTATAAGTTGCAGGTAAATGGGATAATGAGCCCACTGGACTTCTATAAAGGCAGTCGAATGGAATTAAGAAGTATTTTTAAATCAGTTAACGCGGACTATTGGTATTTTAGATTAAGAGGCTTTGAGATTGATGCGAAGGAGAGGCCAACTAAAAAAAGTTTTTCGGCCATATATTCTTTAAAAACTCCAGTTAAAAACCGACAAGAATTGGCGGTGATCTTTTATCAGTTGTGTCTAAAGGTGGGGAGAAGATGCGATAGACAAAAAATGGAAGCTAAGGGAATTATGTGGTGGGGAGGAGGAAAAAATATAAATGTTTCCGGAAAACTAAGAAAAGAAGGAGGGATGATTAATGGCTGGGAAATGTTTGCAAATATTTACCCCAAGGTTCCAGAATTTAGTGGGGAGATAAGAAAGGTAGTAATAGCCATTTATGATCTACGGCCAAAGTCGTATCAGGGTGATTTTTTTGGAGGAAGACAGAAATTAATAAAAAAGACAGAGGTGGCAGAATTGCTAAATATAAAATTTGGCGAAGGAACAATTTTTCCGGGAACAATATTGGCGAGCAAAAGGGTTCCTGATTTTATTGGTTTTGGGCAATTAAAGTGATATTCTAATATTCCAATGGTGACAGAGATAATTTTTGATATTGAAACGAAAAAGATTTTTGATGATATTGAGGGAAATGATCCGGCAGATTTGGGAATATCGATTGTTTCGGCCTACAAAAGACAGTTAAATGATAAGTTTGAAGAAGTGGAGGGGAAAATAGAGAGTTTCTTTGAGGAAGACTTTGACAAGATGTGGCCTTTTTTTGCTAATGCAGATCGGATTATTGGTTTTAATTCAATTCATTTTGATGTGCCGGCGATGGCAGCGACAGCACCATACGACTTTAAAAAACTAAAACACTTTGACATCATGGATCACATAAAAAAAGCCCTGGGATTTAGGTTGAGCCTAAATGCAGTGGCAAGCGAAACTTTGGGACATGGCAAAAATGATAGTGGTCTGAATGCGGTTTTTTATTGGCAAGAACATTCGAAGGAATCACTGGCAAAATTAAAAAAATACTGCGAAATGGATGTGATAGTAACCAAGGAGGTATATGATTTTGGGCTTAAGAACAAAAAATTAAAATATAAAGATAAGTGGAATACACCACGAGAATTGGAGATTGATTTTTCCTATCCTAAGGCTGAAGATGTACCGCAGATGGGATTATTCTGAAGGAGAAAAAGCAGCTGTTTCCTGACGAAAAGTATTGTAAACACTTTGCCAAGTTTCTCCTGGTTGAAGATTGCTTCTAACGGCCTCGGAAGCACCACGAGCAATATCAGCTAGTTTCTGGTTTCTTTCACCAACAATTTGATCACTTTCCATAGTTAAAGCAATGATTCCAGCCAGACCTTCGGTGACACTTAAACCTAATTTCGCATTGTCTCCAAACTCGGAAGAAAATTCTTTGACTGTTTTTTTGTGGCGAGCAATGTCTAAAACCGCTTGTCCGGCAACACGAAAGGCATCACCATCTGCCTCATCTACAATTTGAAAGGCGGTTTCCCTTCCCAGGTCTTGGGAAGTTTCAATTAGTCCGCCGACAATATCTGAGGCGGAAAACATACTAACAGATTTATCAATATCTACCATATTTAATTATTATAATGTTTTTTGTTTTGTTTTTAAAGAATGACGCTAGTTTTTTCGGAAGACTGGAGAGGTTTCTCTAGGACGTAAACATCGGCTTTATATTCATCGTTGCCAACGAATTTGGCTTCGCCGCGGAGAATGGCTTCGTAGGGACGACAAGCGCGACAACCATTTTCACCATGGGGACAATCAAATTTCCCAAGGGATCTTTGAAGTTTCATTCTTTTGGCAATTTTTAGAATCTTATCCTCAGATTCCTTAAGGTCGGGAAGTACTTTGGGAGTAAGTTCATCACTGCTATCTAAATACCAATAAGAGGC
>JAHISL010000002.1 GCA_018818185.1 Patescibacteria group bacterium
AGCCAAATTTAAAAGAGAAATTGAACCAGCGGCGAGGGTGCTGGCGAAAAATAGGGTAACGGTATTTTCAACTTCGGCAAGGCCCAAAGAAAGAGTCCGGGGAAGCATGAGCCGAATAATTTCCCTAACGCCTGGCAATTTTGGGTCGGCAATTCGAGAATATTTGAAACCAAAACGAAGAACTGAGGGAATTTGGATGGCCATGTGGAAAAAAGCGCCAACAACGGTGCCGTAAACAACGCCGTAAATACCAAAGGTGGGGGCGAGGGTAAAAATACCCAAAATTATAAAAAGATTGTAAATAATGGGAGAAAGGGCGGGGATAATAAATACTTGATTGACTTGAAGAATGGCGGTAAGAAAGTTACTAATCAGGAAAAAAATCTGGGCCAACAAAAGAATTCGAGTTAAATTGGCCATCAAATCGATTTGATAAGGGGAAAAACCCGTGGCGATAAGTTTTGACAAGGGATGAGCAAAAACAAGAGCAACGACAGAAAAAGCAATAAAAACTAAGAGGAGAAGATTGATAACTGAAGAAGCCATTTTGTAAGCCTGTTTTTTATCTTTATGCAGATAACTCGTAAAGACAGGGATAAAAGAAGCAGAAAGAGCGCCGGTGACTAAGAGCTTAAAAATTAAGTCAGGGATGCGAAAGGCGGCGTTATAGGCATCAAGATCGAGAACACAACACTTAAAAAAGATCGAATAAAGGAAACGAGTTCTTAAAAAACCAAGAAGGGCAGAAAAGACAAAGGTTACGGCCAAAACAATAGTGGCAGAAAAAATACTCTTTTGTTTTTGGTGAGTAAGAGAGCGAAGACGAGTTTGCCAGGACATGACTTATTGTAAATTATTGTAAATAGAATGGCGATAGGATAGAATACGACTTATGCCAATCGGAATATCAGCAAAAAAATCATTAAGAAAGTCGCTTAAAAATAAAAAAGCGAATTCTGTTTTCAAAAGTAAGGTTAAAGAGGTGATCAAAGCCTTTTTGGGCAAACCTGAGAAAAAAGAGTTTGGAGAAGTTCAAGCGATTTTAGACAAGGCAGAAAAAAGACATCTATATCAAAGAAATAAGGTAGCTCGACTCAAAGCCAGATATTCAAAGAAAGTTGGCAAAGGTGTTGAAGAAGTTGTGGTCAAGAAAAAAGCTAAAGCAAAGGCAAAAGTAAAGAAAAAAGTCGTCAAGAAATAGGGTAAAATAGGGTAATGAAGAAATTTTACGTTACTACGCCAATTTATTACATCAACGATATCCCCCACATTGGTCACACCTGTACCACGGTCGCAGCCGATATTTTGGCAAGATTACATCGACAATTAAACGAAGAGGTTTTCTTTTTAACGGGAACTGATGAGCATGGACAAAAGGTAGCCGAATGTGCCGAGAAAGAAGGAATCGACACAAAAAATTATTGCGATAAAATTGCCCCAACTTTTATTAACGCTTGGAAAAGTTTAGAGATAAGTAATGATTTTTTTATAAGGACGACAGATCCAAGACACGAAAAAGTGGTGGGGGAGTTGTTGCAAAAAATTTACGACAAAGGGGATGTTTATAAAGCAAAATATGAAGGGTTGTATTGTGTTGGATGTGAAAAATTTTTGACCGAAAGTGATTTGGAAGACGGCCACTGCCCTTTACACCCTCCAGAAAAAACTGTTCAGAAATCGGAAGAAAATTGGTTTTTTAAACTTTCAAAATACGCAGAACAATTAATTGATCTAATCGAGAATGACAACTATATTTTCCCAGAAGGGAAAAGAAAAGAGGTGTTGGCAAAATTGAAAGCTGGGCTAAACGACATTTCACTATCTAGGGAAAATGTTAGCTGGGGAATTCCCCTACCTTGGGACAAAAAACAAACTGTTTATGTTTGGTTTGATGCTTTAATAAATTATTATAGTGCCACTCAATTCTTGGAGAATAAGGAAGGATTTTGGCCAGCAGATTTGCATCTTTTGGGGAAAGAAATTTTATGGTTTCATACAGTGATTTGGCAAGCAATGCTTTTATCAGCAGAAATTGAGTTACCGAAAAAAACATATACCCATAGTTTTTACATGATCGACGGACAAAAAATGTCGAAATCTTTGGGAAACGCAATTTCACCGCAACAATTAGTTGATTTGTTTGGGGTTGATGGGGCAAGATATTTGATTGCCCGATCTTTTCCTTCGGAAAATGATTCTGATGTGGGAATTGAAAGGTTTAAGGAAAAATATAATGCTGATTTAGCCAATAATTTGGGAAATTTGTTGAGTAGAGTTTGTAAACTAGGAGAGGGATTGATAGTCGAAGAGGTGAAATTCGAAATCGATAAAAAATATATTGAGCAAATTGATAACCTAAAATTTGACGAGGCGATTGGATGGGTATTTGAAAATTATGTGGATAAATCGAACAACAGATTAAACGAAGTGACTCCTTGGAAACTGGAGGCCGATGATGCAAAAAGAATCGAAGTGTTGACCGAATGCGCTCAAAATTTAAGGAGAGCGGCAGCATATTTACAGGCAGTAATGCCGGGAACGTCTGAAAAAATCTTGAAACAATTAGACGGAAAGATTAGGTCTTTGGCAGGTGGTCTGTTTCCAAGAATTTAGAGAAAGAAAAAACTATTCTTGCTTCGGGTCAACAATTCTTTCAAAACCAAGCCATTTTCGGATCGGTGTTTTCATATCCGGTGACGGTTCTTCATACCAAGATATATAACCAGATTCTTGCATGATTTCTCGACCATCTCCCAGAACAATGGACAAAATAGGGTGTTTAACCCCAAGCTCAGCTTTCATGAAATCTCCAAGTTCTTGAAGAGTAATTCTGGACTGATCTGCAAATTTAGCGGTTATAGCCTCTCGAGCAGCCAGACCTCTTTCTGTCTCTTCGGCAGAAATGGAAAGTTTTGATAAATTTTCTGTCATATTTTATCTCCCTTCTAAACTGTATAAAAAAAATAGTTTAACGTAGTTCCTGAGGAAATTTTATTTTATCAAGAGCAGCTTCAATTTCTTTTGGAGACTTACGACTTTGTCTAAGGTGGTGGGGAAGGTGGCGATATTTATATTCAAGTGTTTTCTTCCTGGTCTCGGGG
>JAHISL010000020.1 GCA_018818185.1 Patescibacteria group bacterium
CCTTTTAAACCATCAGGAATCAGAATTGGAACGCCGGCAATGACGACTAGAGGGTATGTGGAGAGCGACTTTGAGGCTTTAGGAGTAAAAATAGCGGAAATAATAAAAGGATAAATCCAATAAACTCTAATATCTGTGGCCAGAAGAGAATATAAATGGTAGTATCTCCTCCTTCGCTGAGCTCCGGCGAGACGAACCAAGCATTGGCCCAATTGTTGAGGAGATAATGAGGGAGGAGTTTTATTTGATTATTGTCAAAGTAGAAGGCAAGCCAGGCAGAAGAATAGGATTGGTATAGATTGATATATTGATCTGGATCAGATGATTGAAAATTCGAGATTTTAATTAGTGAATTATTTGGGAAAATTACTTTGTAATTTTGGGGATATTTCTTATTTTGAATAGACGAGGAGGGTTCAAATGGATTTGAGCTAATAGAAGAGATAGAGAGGCTTTTTATTTGGGAAACTGAGGGAACTGAGGCGAGGGAAATGGCATTGATGCTTAGAGTGTAGCCAATAAAATCGTCCATTGGAGGTATAAGGTAGTAGTCAGTAGAAAAGTCTTTGTTCTTATTGACTTGGTCCTTTAGGGTGCAGAGGGTGGTATAGGAATTTTTTAAACAAAAACGAAGAGGAAGGCCAGAGAAATATTTTGTCTCAAAGGCTAAGACATGGGCTTGATTGTGGGCTAGATTGGAAAAGTTGATCTCAACCCCTTGGATGGAATTTAAGGCGCTAATTTGGAGTGATTGGTCAACGGATTTTAGATTTGAATTATGGGGATTTATTGAATTGAGATTTCGATAATCGAGATTGATAGTGGAAAGAGTGGAGCCAAGATCAAAGATATTTTGATTGATGTTTTCGGTTTGAGTTAGAATGTTTCGGAGGGGAAAAATAGTGTCTTTCGAAGTATTGGTGGTGAGATAGTCGTTGCCTGAATATTGAGAGTCCCAGTAATTTTTTGAATATTGGGGACCGATGAAATTGTTGATTTGCTGTAGTTTGAGTAGGCTGGGGTCAGAATTAATTTGATAGAGAAAAACTGAGTCGAATTGTTTGGGTGGAAAAAGTTTATTTTGCAATACAAGGGAATCGAGAATTTTTTGAGTTTCATACTTAAAAGTAATTTGATCACGATTTTTGGGGGAAGAGGGAATGACTGCCTGATCCCAGAGAAGATATTGGACGTTGTATTTGAGGAGTGAGTTAAAGAATTGGGAAGAGTTTTTGGAATATAGAGGATAAAAGAATTCCCGATAAGCCTCTTCGTTTTTTATTTCCCAGCGGTCGGAGTCGCGGTCTAAAATACTTTGAGGAAAACCAAACCATAAAAATCCAGAGCCTTGATAATTCCAGGAATAATATTGCCAACCATCAGTTTCGTTTAAGGGCAGGGAGAGAATGCGTCCAGACTCTTCCTTTTGTAAATATTGATAGAGTTTAAAATAAGAAGAAGGGATATTGACGCGAACGATGGGGGAGATAAATTGTCCCCGGAAATATGGGTTGCAGTAGACGAGAAGTGAAAAAATGAGGATGATGGAAAAAGATTTTATAAATCGGGGACGGGGGAAAGTGGTTAAAAGAAGATTGATAGTGTTGGCAAAATAGAGGCAAACAGCAAAGGTAAAGAGAATGGATACTTTGGTGAAAATAAAACGGAAAAGCTCTTGGAATATGGTAACTTTTAGGAGAAGGTCAAAGGGAATCCTGATAATGGGGGTGGAGTTGGCTAAGAGAAAAAAAGGAATAATAAAGAAGGGTGAAAGAGAGATTAGAACTTTGTCTTTCTTGATGAAGGCGGCAATTAAACCGGAAAATGAGATTAGAAAGAGAAGATTGCCAATTAGTTGAACATCAATGTTTTTTAGATGTTGATTCCAGGTGGTGGTGAGATCCTGAGAATTTTTTCTTTGGAAGTTATATTCATTCCAGTTGAAGTAAAAACCTTTGATCAGAGAGGTGTCGGCAAGGGTACCAGTGGCCCGATTGTGAAGTAAGTATTCTTGAGAGTTGAGACGGTTACTTTTGTTGGTAAGAGGATTTTGGGTGGAAGTTAGGGCATAGTAGATGTTGGGCAAAAGCCAAAAAGAGTTGAGAGAAAGGGTCAGTAACAATAGGGTTAAAGGTACTTTAAGTTTTATTTTATTTTTATGGGTATAGAGAAGTAGAAAAAGAGTATAGACTCCAAAAAAGGCATACCAAAGTTGGGCGGCATAAGCTTGAGGGGTGGCCAGAAGAGTTAATAGTGAATAGATAAGTAGATAAGTAGATTTTTGGGAGTGTAAATATTTTAGAGAGAATAAAATTAAGAGTGGTAAAAAAGCCCATTGAGTGGGGAACATTTCGAAGGGGACATAAAATTGTTGAAGAGTACCAAGGTTGAAAAGATAGAAAAGAGAAGAAAGAAAAGAGATTAGCGAGGAGAGATGTGATTTTTTGAACAGGTGTTTAATCAGATAGTAGAAACCCAATGGTCCGATGATAAGACAAAGAAAAATATAGGAGTATCGAAGGAAATTTAATGGGAAAATGTAGTGAAAAAGCCAAAGAAGAGCTACTCGGGGAAGATCGGCCATAGCTGAGTGACCTGAAAGATCACCAAGACCTTGATCAGAACGCCAAACTCCAAAAATAAGCCGTTGAAAGTTTAGGGGAAAATTAAATTCTGGGTGAAGGGTGTCCCAACCGGTTAAAAATGTTCCTGGAGTATAGTTTTTAAAGGCAATAAAAAGGCAGAGGAGAATTAAGATTAAAGGGTAGAATAGAGACGAAGAGAAAATTTTTTTCACGATAATATAGTTTATACTAATTTTAGATGAAGAAGTTTAAGAAAGAGGACTGGATATTGTTTATTTGGGTAATTTTGTTGGTGTTGGGAAACATTTTGTGGTTGAGTTTAGATAAAAACCCACCGGCTTGGGATCAGGCGGCGCATTTGAGATCAACAATTTTGGCTAACCAATGGATGCAGGGTAAATTTTGGGGAAGTTTTATCGATTTGGTGAAATCTTTTGGTGGTTACCCACCGCTAATTTACTTGATTGGGGCGGGATGGAGTTTGCTTTTAGGGGTATCAATAGCAAAGATTACTTTTTTGAATACGATGTTTTTGGTGGGAGCAATAATTGGGGTATATAAGCTGAGTGAAGTGTTGAGTAAGGATAAAAAAATTGCTTTACTGTCGGGGATTTTGTTTTCTTTGCTACCAGTAATAGGGGATATTTCTCGAAATATGCTTTTGGACTTGCCGCTTTTGACGTGGGTGGTGTGGGGACTGTTTTTTTGGATAAAATCGGAGGGCTTGAAGAATGGTAAGTATAGTTTGGGGTTGTTGGGGATGTTGATATTGGCGTCTTTGACAAAACTAAATGGTTTTATTTATTTTGGGCCGATAGGAATAATTTTACTGATAGAAAATTATAAAAATAAAGAATTCTGGATGAAATTGGTGGTTGGAGGGGCGATATATATGATGCTGGTGGGGTGGTGGTGGATAATAAATTCGACAAACATTTATCATTATTTAACTGGATTGGCGGGGCAGGGTGAGGTGGCGACTGATCCAATGAACTTGGGGCAGTGGCAGACGTGGATACATTATTTGAGGCTATTTTTTCTGCACCAGGCTGGGCCGATAGTGGCGATAGTTTTTGGGGTTAATTTATTTTTTATACCTAAAGACAGGGATAACAAAAGATTGGTTTGGTGGACAGTAATGACTTACGTCATTTTTACAATCATTAAAAATAAAGATTTTAGATTTACAATGCCACTGTTGATATCGGTGGCAGTGTGGATGGGGTGGGGAATGAGAGGGCAAATCCACCCGGTCAGTAAAACAACTGACCATCCTCCTTTGACAAGGAGGGTAAGACACTTAATCTTAGGATTACTTTTATTATGGATGGGGTTTAATTTTGTGGAAAATGGTTTTAATTGGCCAATAAAAAAGCCGGTGATTGTGTCGACACCGACTTTTTTGATGGGAGATGTGAATTGGATTAATTTTTCAGATTATCCGGTGAGAGAAGTGAGAAAAAATGTTTGGCCTAATGAAAAAATATTGACTGATTTATCAGAGGAAAATGCAAAGTTGTTGGTGGTAATGAACGTGGCGGAATTGAATGATAATACAATAGGTCTATATAAATTAATGACAGGAAAAAATAATTTAGAAATACATGGGCTGGATAAATGGGGAAAGATGGATTTTGACTATGTATTGGTGCCGGATTTGGAGACTGAAAGTGCACCCTTTTATGATGTAATGTTGGGGCAAAGAAGAGAAGCGATTAAAGATATATGGAGAAACGTTGAAAATTACCAAAAGATGGGTGAATATGTGTTACCGAATGGGGGATTAGTGTATTTGTTGAAGATGTAGCGTATTCGTCCTTGTGGGAACTCGTCAGTACGGTGCTTTGGTAACCGTAGTACGCTAATCTCTTTCTTCTTTCTTTCCTTTTTTTTGGCTCCCGCCACGGTGCAGGGCCCCCCGGAGGGGACCCTGCGTGAAGAGAAGGCTACTGAGGCTCAGTATAGAAGGTTTGGGTTGGCTCTTTGCCATCCTCAAACACAACTACACGGGCAACCGAGCAACCATCTCCCACACCATCACCGGTTGTGTCACCACAGCCAACGCTAAGATCCTTGTTGACAAGGAACTGAACGTCAACCGAGGTTTCGCAACCACTGCCCCATTCCCCATAAATTTCTATGGGTTGGGTAGAGTTGTTGATGATGGTGGTGCCTTCGCCAACGCCGTTGTCATAATAAATGACTCCTGCGGCTTTGACATCACCACGAGCGCTTGCTCCAGGAACTAACCAGTTTGTGGTTTTTGGGTTTGTGTCCCAAGTGCCACAATTGGTTTTAAGTTCCGAGATTATGGGCTCTGAAGCAGTGTTTGCTTCGGTGGGATTGGCGGCGGCTGGTGCCTGTGTGGCGACAGCGGTGGTCGGCTCGGTTACCGAAGCGGGTGCTGCTTTTTCGCAAGCTGAAGGGGGTTGGGTCGGGTATTCTACCACGACTTTCACCACCTCCACTGGTGCTTGCTCGACTGGCGTGGTAAAAACACACGCCAGTGTAACCATCAGAATAACAATGGTTACCAATACGGTTAAGATTTTTCTTGTGTTCATGGAGATCTCCTTTCGTGAAAGGGGCGGCTGATCAGGTCTGCCCCAGTTTTGTTTTTTTGCGTTCTATACTAGCAACGCCAAACTAAAAATCAAATTTTTGAATTCTAGTTAGGCGTTGCTAACGCGATTTGATCTAAACTGGAGATTTCCAAACAAAAAATATCGTTGCACCTTTGCCTTTTGGAAAGATAAGACTGCTTTTGCAAATAAATTTGCTATAGCAAGTCAAAGAAAAAAGAGATTGTTAAAGAACTCTGCTTTAGCTAATCTCAGACGCGGTGTTTGAGGTAACTGCGGCAGTATTTTGGTAACTAATATATAGTCACCAAGGGAGAAACGGAGAGGTAGAGATCTACAATGGAGAACAGAGTTGATAAGCTTAGAGGAGCCACCAACCCCATGCTCTCCATTGCAGACCTACGATGAGCCTCGCCTACGCTAAAGCTTCGGCGGAGCAGGCACCCTACCCCGAGAATCTCTCCCTTAGTGACTAAGGGGAAGTTAAACTTCGATTTGTTAAGGAATTAAAAGTTGACTATAACAATCAACAATTAATTGTAAGGAAGTGTATCAATAAAGTGTAATAATGTCAAGTTATAGGACGTGAATTAAGGTGACTATGGATATCTACTGAGAGTAGGTTAGAGAACTATTTTCCAGGAAAGGTGAGAGTAATGTCTGTACCGAGAGCGGTGGCGAGTTTTTGAACAAAGCCAATGGTGGGATTGCAACGGCCGGATTCGAGTCGGGCGAGGGCGGATTGTTTGGTACCCATGCGATCGGCGATATCTTTTTGAGTTAGTTTTTTGTGAATACGAGCTTCGATGATTTTATTGATTAATTCAAATTCAGGGCCAAGCTTATCGTATTCCCTCTTAATTTCTGGATCTTTAAGAGATTCCCTTTTAAAATCTTCAAATGTTTGAAATTTTGATATATCTCTTTTCATAGTATGTTTATAACATAAACGTTATATTAAAGTCAATCGTCTTTTCTCAGCTATTTGGATTTCTTTTGTGGGAGTTTTTTGAGTCTTTTTCTGAAAAGCATGAAGCAAAAAGTATTGGTTTTTTATTAATGTGTAAATTATTCTGATCGGGTTTTTACCTTTGGTACGTAATTCTGAAAGATATTTAGTTAGTTTTCTGGAATACGGCATGGATATCAATGGTCCATAGTTAGAGAGAACATCAATAAGTCGAACATATTTTGAGTAAGTTGATTTGTCAAGACTGTAGACATAAGATTGAACTGGTCTGTCACCTCGACTAGTTTGAAAGAAAATAACTTCATAACTCATCAGTTAAATATAACACAAAGACTTGAATAGAAATATTACAAAATTACTTTAGTATTTTGATAAAGGCTTTGAGGTCGGCGGCGGTGTCGGGGTTGGTGAAGGCGGTGGCGATATTGGCCTTTAGCCAGCGAAGAGGGTCACCAGTGGTCATCCAATCGGATTCTTTGTCGGTGGCTTCGGTAATGACAATGTCGGTGGCGGCGAGAGTGTTGACAGCATCGGCGAACCAGAGTTCGTCGCTTTTACCTAGGCTTTGGTTTTTTAAAACTGGCCAAAGTTTTTTAGAATTGACAACAAAACGACCACCTTGACCAAAAAAGGAGGGAGCCTCTGAGGCGGGAAGTTTTTCGTACATGGCGGAAATTCGGTGAGGATATTTTGGATCTTCGATATATTTAGCAGAACCATAGCGGACAATTTCCTCGGGACCAACATCTTTAACGGAAACAACAATGGCAGGAGAATATTTGTTGAAAGAGGAAATCATGCGGCGAAGATAACGACCAGTATCTTTTTCGACAATAAGATCGTCACCAAACATATAAACAAAGGGATCGTTACCAATAAAGGACTTGGCAGCTAAAATGGGGGAGGCGTTGCCATAGGGAAGGTGGAGATGTTGAGGGACAAATTTTAAGGTTTTTAAACCTTTCCAAATTTTTCTTAGAGAATCTAGGGCTTCGGTTTTGTTGACAGTTTTTAGATAGTTGTCCCAATCTGCGTCAGGGGCAAAGAATTTCTTGATAGTTTTTTCACCGTGACGATGAACAATGCAGATGTCAGTAATACCGGCGGCGATGGCTTCTTCGACTAGACACTGAATATTTGGTTTATCGATGATGGGAACAAGCTCTTTGGCGTAGGCTTTGACGGTGGGTAAAAAACGAGTGCCACGACCGGCAGCGGTGATAACAGCTTTGGTGACTTTTGGTGTTGACATAGTAGCTAATGATAGCAAATTAAAGAAACGATTCAACTCGAAAATTGTGGACCCAAGGGGACTCGAACCCCTGACCTTTCCCATGCCATGGGAACGCGCTAGCCAACTACGCTATGGGCCCAAAATCAATTAAAAATTAGTAATTAAGAATTACAAATTGAAAAATGATAGGTTATTTTATCATGTAGGCAGGCCCATGAGGACTCGAACCTCAAATAGCAGTTTTGGAGACTGCGGTGATAACCATTTCACTATGGGCCTAAAAATATTAGGAATTATGGATATTTTATCATTAAGAGGCGGGAGAGGACTAGAGAAGTTTGAGAATTTCTTTCTGGACTGATTCAGTGGTTTTTTTGGAGATAAAGGCAATTTCTTGGGAAAGATGAAAAACGATTTTATCGAGAATTTCTTGATAGTTTTTGGAAAATTTTTCACCAGTGCTTTCCTTATTGGCTTGAAGATGCTTGAGAACGTAAATTGTTTTTTGGGGATCGTTTAGATAAAGAATTTCTTTGATGCCTTTGAAATCGAAGATGTCGGATTCGGGAAGTGGTTTTTTAAGAAATTTATAAATCTCTTTTATTTCTTTGGGGTTGATGAGATGTCTCATGCCGCTTTTGGCAATATTATCCACAGGAATGGAGAAGGTGGCAGATTTTTGGTCGCTTTCAATAGGTCGATAAATAAAATAGCGACATTTTTTCTTTTTGTAATCAAGTTCAGTCTTTTGTCCGAAGATTTGGTAAATGTTTTCGAAGTCGGTGATGAAATCATTGACGGCAAAATGGTTTTTGGTGTTAGGTGTTGAGGAATTTATATTTTATTATAACAAATTAAAGCTAAAAATGCTTGGAGATGGTATATTAAATGGAGATGAGAGAAAAAATAATTTTTGGAGTTACGGGCACGAATGGAGCAGGAAAAGGAACGATTGTTGAGTTTTTGGTAGAGGAAAAGGGATTTAAACATTTTAGTGCAAGCGGGTTGATTACGGAAGAAATTAAGAGAAGGGGAATGCTGGTGGATAGAAATAGTATGAGAGATGTGGGCAATGATTTAAGAAAAATACATGGTCCAGGGTATGTAGCTGAAGAATTATTTAGAAGAGCTAGGGCAAGTGGTGAGAATGCAATTATTGAAAGTATTAGAACGCTGGGTGAAGTTGATTTGGTGAAAAAAGAGGGAGGAGTTTTGTTGGCAGTGGATGCTGAAGTAAAAACTAGGTATGAAAGAATTAGGCTGAGAAAAACTGCTAAAGATATGGTTAGCTTTGAAGAATTTGTGAGACAGGAAAATATGGAAATGGGGTCTAGTGATCCGAACAAACAAAATTTGAGAGCGTGCATAAACGCGGCAGACAAGGTCATTTTGAATAATGGAACTAAGGAAGAGCTAAATCAAAAGGTTGAGGAAATATTAAAAATTTATATTAAATAATGAGTGAAAAAAAGCATGTTCGGCCAAGTTGGGATGAATATTTTTTAAATTTAGCAGATGCTGTGTCTAAACGAGCAACTTGTGACCGGGGAAGGGCCGGAACGGTGATTGTAAAAGATAAAAGAATACTGGTGACTGGTTATGTAGGAAGTCCGGAAGGAATGCCTCATTGTGATGACGCTGGTCATGATTTAAAAAAGTCGACCGATGAAAAAGGAAAAGAGAGTTGGCACTGTGTTAGAACAGTGCATTCTGAACAGAATGCTATTTGCCAGGCGGCGAGAATGGGAGTTTCAATTTTTGGGGCGACTGTTTATACCCGAATGACGCCGTGTCGAGTATGCGCGATGTTGTTGATTAATTGCGGAGTTAAAAGAGTATATTGCGAAAGAAAATATCATACCGGGGCAGAGTCAGAAGAGATGTTTGCCAAGGCAGGTGTGGAAATTAGCTACAAATTTAACGAAGTCCAGGAATATCAGAAACAGTAATTTTACTGGTAGAAAATTTTTTGAGACGAGGAAAGACAACTAGCTTAACACCGAATTTTTGGCAAATACGATACTTTTCGTTATAGTTAGAGTCATTTGAAGAAATTACTAGACAATCAGCCTTAGTTTTTTGTAATAGTTTGATATAGTTGGGAGAATCATCAAGGGGGATTACTTGGGAAACGGTTTTTATTTGTTGAAGACAATAGAGCCTTTCTTTTTGGGAAAAGAGTGGTCGGGATGGGCCTTTGTGATCACGAAGATATTGGTCACTTTCAAGAGCAACAACTAGAGTGTCGGCCTGGGATCGAGCGAACTGAAAAAATGATAAATGACCATAGTGAAGAAGGTCGAAACAGCCAGTAACAAGAGCAACAGTTGGTTTTTTCATAATAGTGTTAATATAACATTAATGATTGAGGCAATTTTTTTTGATCAAGACAATACGTTGGTTAATACACGAGAAGTGGCTGGCGGAACATATAAGGCGGCAATAAATTGGGTGGCGGCACAAAAAAAGCTCGAGGCTGAGCTTTTGTTCCAGGAGTGGCGAAAGGTTTTGGATAGCTTGAAAAGGTCGAAGAAACCCGAGGAAAGATTGTTTTCTTATTCTTTGGGACAGATAGTAAAGGAGAAGGATTTGGTGGAAGAGGCGGTAGAAATTCAAAAATCAGAGTTGACAAAAACAATCTGTTTAAACCCAGGAGTGAAGGAATTTTTTGAAAAAAAAATGGAAGGAATGAAGTACATCTTGTTTACAGAAGATTTTGATGATCAGATTGAAATAAAATTGACGAAGTTTGGACTTAGAGAGAAGTTTGATTTGGTGGTGGGTAGTTCTTTGGTGGGATTGATGAAACCAAATATAAAGTTTTTAAAGATTGCTTGGGATAAATTTAAACTTGATCCTAAAAATTGCCTATATATAGGTGATAATTTTGAAAAGGATTGTCAACTAGGAAAGGAAAATGGAGGAAAGACAATTATTTTTGGAAGAGATGATTATCGAGCTGATTACAGGATGGATGATTTTACAGAACTTCAGGGGATATTAAAGATTCTGGATTAATTTGGCTTTGTGGAGCCAGGACTGATCCAGGAAGTGAAGAACAATTATTTCCAATTATTGAGTTGTCCCCGATTAAGATACCAAAAGAGATCATACCTGTATTGACGATTTTATTTTTAATAGTTACTTCGATGGGGGTATTGGTTTTATTTTTGGTTTGAGTGGTAAAGTTGTTGCCAATCTGACAGTTGTTGCCAATAATGGAGTCAGAAATACTGCCTGATTTTATGACGGTGTTTTTTCCAATTAGACAGTTGTTGAGAGTGACGTTGTTGAGGACACAACCGCCTTCGATATTAACATTGGGGCCGATATTGCAGTTTGGGCCAATCTGAGCGTCTGGGGCAATGTAATGACCACCATTTTGAATATGTTTATTGATGCCAAAAAGATCCCAGGCGTATTTGAGGGTAGGGCTACTTTCTTCTATTTCAACGGCAAAGACAGGGTGATTTTTTAGATATTGATCGAGTGCTTCGATAAGTTGGAAATCTGAACTGGGAAGGGTAGACATAAAATTGACAAAATCTTTGGTTAGGAGATAGACACCGACATTGCGTTGATTGGAAAGACCGTCAAGATTAGTTGGTTTTTCAATAATTTTTGTTACTCTTTGACCGTCCAGGGCAAACATACCATAACGGCCCGGATTGGTGGTGACTTTTGAAAAAAGAATCAAATTTTGAGGATCTGAGAGAAGATCAGGTGATTTTTTTAGGTTGTTTAGATGTTCGTTGACATTAACTTGCTGGGGATTGATGACGAGAAAACGGTTTTCGAGCTGGGGAAGGGCTTGAAGGATGGCATTACCGGTGCCCAGAGGTTTATCTTGGGTGTGAAAGGTAACAGTAATGTGGGAAGGGGTGTAATTGGAAAAAGTTTCTTGCAAATTTTGGTCGTCGTCAGGAGATTGAATGACCTCTATTTTTGTAATACCAATTTTATCTAGAGCTTCAATGGTGCGAGCAATAATTGGTTTTCCGGCGATAATAAAATCACTTTTGTGTTGACGGCGAGTAAAGGGAAAAAAACGGGAGCATTCACCAGCAGCTAAAATTACGACCTGGTTGACTAAAGGCATGGTGTAATTTTAACAATTTTTGGTATATTTAGCTGATGAGAATTAAGAAGGGGATAAGTGAAAAAAACATTGAAGAGCTAATAAAATATTCAAATAGTGACGAGAGAATAAGAAAATTTACATCGGATGGAAAAAGATTTGCCAGTAAAAAGAGTTTTGGAGAATGGAGAAAAAAGAAGAGGGAAATTTATAGCTTGGTTGATGAAAAGGAAAATTTAATGGGAATTTCTTGGTTTGGGAAAGAAGGTGAGGGGTTTACTTTGGCAGTGAGAGTGTATGGAGAGGCGAGAGGAAAGGGACTATCGGAGTCATTTTTATCTGAAACTATGGTAGATTTTATGAAGAGCGGGGAATACTTAGAGGCGAAAAATAAGAATTGGTGGCTGGAGACTTCTGTAGATAATTTGGCGGCAATAAAGTTATATGAAAAATTGGGTTTTGAGAAATTTGGAGAAGGGAAGAGTATCGATAAGGTTATTTTCCGCCGCCGCCACGATTTTGGGTTCGAAAAGAATTTGTGACACGAGAATTGTTTTTGGGAAGGTTGGGCTTCGTTTGAAAGAAAGGGTTCTTAAAAGGAACACGTTGACTAAATGGTTTAGTGCTTTGAGGAGTATTGAGGGTGTTTTTTTTGTCCTTGGGCATAGGTAATGATAACAAAAATTTTAAAGAGAGGCCATTATATTATTGTCCTTTGTGTTCTTTTATGCGCAATAGCATTTGATCAGCTTCGTTGAATGTTGCTTTCGGATCGATAGGTTTTTTGGTATTTGCTTTATCCAATGTTGCGAAGCCAAAACTAACAGATAGATTATTTTCTGTAAAAGCACCAAAAAGTCTTGAAATAAACTTTTGTATATCTTCAGGGTTATTAAGGTTTGGCAAAATGAGAGCAAATTCATCTCCACCTGTTCGAGCGAGAGTGTCTCCTGGGCGAATTTGATTGTTAATCGTAGAAACAATTTCTTTCAAAGTTTTGTCACCTTCGGGATGACCAAAATTATCGTTTATTTTTTTAAAATTATCGGCGTCAAAAACAACAATAGTTGCACTAGAAATATGTCTTGAATGGGGAATGCTATTGAGCTGTTCGTCGAAAAATCTTCGATTGTAAGCACCGGTAAGAGGGTCAATTAGGGCTTGTTTCTCGAGCTGTTTGATAGTTTCCTTTTGCCCTTCCTTGCTTTGGCGAGAAGGACGAACTGGGTGGGGGAATGATGGTCGACTATCGAAAGACATGTTCTTTATTTATTAGTGTTTATTATTTTTAGTAGACGGTCAAGACCGAGACCTAGACCGGCAACTTTTCCTATTTTAGCAGAATCAGAAGCAAAAGAGGTACTAATTGGGTGAAGTGGGAGCTTGTTCTTGAGACGATATTTTTTTTCTTGATTAAAGGAGGAGATGATTGATTTTGAGTCGGTGTTTTCGGTACAGCCGTTGGCGATTTCAATGCCGTTGATATAAAGTTCAAAACGTTGATTGGTTTTTGCCAAAGGGCTGAGAAAGGCAGGGTAGCCAGTAATAAAAACTGCCTTGTCTTTGGGTAAATTATTTTCTATCTCGTTGAGAAAATATTGATTGAAGTCTGGTTCGTTTTTGGGGAGATTTTGAGGAAGAGTAAGTTTAACAAATTCTATGTTTAAAAATTTTTTGATGAATTTTTTTAGAGAAAGCATTAAATCTTGATAATCTTTGTCAATTTCATACCATTCGAGCATAAGAAATTCTGGAGTATGGTTGGGACCTTCGTTCTCAAGATCTCGAAAGCAGTGGGAAATAGAAAAACAATTTTGCCGATGATTGGATAAAA
>JAHISL010000021.1 GCA_018818185.1 Patescibacteria group bacterium
TCCCGCCAACCATGCCACCACTGTTCCCAAAATCAAAAAAGGACCAAAGGGGATTGGGCTTAGTTTCCTCACTTTTTTCCGCCAAATCAACCAAGCTCCCACCACCGCTCCAGCGATAAACGCCACATAAAAAGCCACCACGATATTTGGAAAACCCAAAAACAAACCCATAAAAACCGCCAACAAAATGTCACCATCTCCCATCGCTTCCTTGCCCTTAATCTTAATTTTATGCAAAATAAATATAAATATACCCGATATTAAGGCAGAAATTAAATAGCCACCAGAAAAACCCGCCAACCCCAATTTAACCAAAGCCAATCCAATCAATGCCCAAGCCGTCACATCAGGCAACATCATATATTTGAAATCAAAGGCCGCCTCAAACACCAACAAGCTAATTATTAAAAAGTTAATTATTAACCCAAAACTGACAATTCCCAATTCATAATTTAATAAAAATAAAATTCCTGTCATCACCTCCACGATAGGGTAGAGGAGTGGTAATTTTTTTCCACAACACCTGCTTTTTCCCCCATATCTCAACCATGACCACACCGGGATATTATCTTGCCATTTCAAGTTTATTTTACAAAAATCACAAAAACTTCTTTTCTTTTTAAAAAAAGATACCTCCTCACCAACCCGATACACCGCCATATTTATAAAACTTCCTATACACAACCCCAATCCAAAAATCATTATTTTAAAAAACAAATTCATATTTAATTGTATCTTATTCTCACTAAAAACCCCCCGGGGTTCCGGGGGGCTAAAAAATCATTGCCATCTTTTATGGTACACATTTAAAGATAGCTAAACCTCCACCAATTGCCGTCGCAGGAGAACCCCATTCTGTACTGCCAGTCGTCACAGGTGAAGCACAACCAGTCTCTCCATTAGCTGTTCTGGTCAAACCAGTGTCATCAAGACACCATAATTGATTAGTCAACGGATCACGATTGGACTTCGCCTTTGGCACGTAGCAAACATAAACCGATCCACCAGAACCGGCTGCCTTATAAAGCCACAATCCGTTCGCTTCTTGAGTTCCTACAGTTCTGAACTCGTCCTTTCCCACAAATGCCAGTTTTAATTCATCCTTAGAAATCAATAAACCTGGATCAACACTGTTGGTGGTACAACCAGCCGATACTTCATCCGCATCCGAACCTGTACTTCCAGCATCACAAATGCCAAAACCTAAGGCATCAGAACGAAGTAACATTGCTGTTTCCACCGTTGGCTTACTGGTTCCATAAACCATCCAAGGATATGATTGGCTATTAGCGTAATATCTTTCGTAAGCGTTCATCACTTCCGCGGCATCATTCTGGACCGTTGAGTCCTTGGCCTTGTTTGCTTGCTCAATAGGGTTAATAGTTGCCAAAACCGCTACCGACAAAATTGCAATAAGTGCGATAACGATCAAAAGTTCGACTAAAGTAAAAGCTTTCCTTATCATTATAATTTAAAAAAATAATTAGTAATTAGTATCATTATTTACTTCTAAAACTGCGATGTCAAGTTATATATTGGCATCACAACCGCCACCACTAAAAATCCAACCCCAATTCCCAGCATTATCATAATGGCTGGCTCTATGGCTGCCGTCAAAGATTTAACCGATTCTTCCGCTTCTTTTGAAAAATAATCTGACACCCTCATCAACACTTCATCCAGTTTTCCCGTCGCCTCACCCGTCGAAATCATTTGATTTACAATTATCGGAAAAACTGTTGTGTTTTCAAAAGAGACTGCCACCGAAAAACCTTTTTGAACCTTTTCTGCAATTTGTAAATAGGCCTTTTTATAAACTTCGTTTCCCGACACAGTCGCTACAATTTTCAAAGCCTCTACCAAAGTAATACCTGCCGTCAACAACATTGACAGGGTTCGACAAGTATTTGCCATAATCGATTTCTCACTCAACACCCCCGCGATTGGTATCTTCAACAACAAAGTATCCTTTTTTAATCTAAATTTTTCGTTTTTAATCCCGATTGAATAAGCAAAAGCCCCTGCCGCCACAAAGATAGGAAACATAAACCATGTCTTGGACATAAATCCTGACAAAGCCATTAA
>JAHISL010000022.1 GCA_018818185.1 Patescibacteria group bacterium
CTTTAATCAAGCTTGTGACAACTCAGCCGGTCTCGGCAAATGTGGAGTTTCTTCTGATGGTGGTATCGGTTGTCCCCGAGCCAGGCAATTTCTTCAAGAGATTACTTTAGAATCTACATCAAGTTTAAGTATATATACCAAACCAAAAAGTCCCCACTTGATCACCCTACGACCCACAAAGACTAAAAAACCCATTGTCTCAATAAATTTCGGAATCTACAATGACAATAGGCACTAACAGAACACATTCACCCAGTCCAGAAGTCATTTTATAGGTCATATTTGACAATCTTGACAAACCTATAATATACATATATAATACGCACATGTCGGTTGAAACATGCCCTCAAAAATTAAAGCTAAACCAATACGACACTCTTTCTGCGGCAATCCCAATCGAAAACCCAGAACGTATTCCAGTCACTGAACTACAAAAGCTTTTTGATTTATGTGGTGACATATGCGATGCGGCTGATTATGGTGGTATCTCTATCAATGAAATACCAGAGGCATATTTGCTAGAAAATGGAATCTCACCACAGCTAATAAACTCAAAAATCGTATTTCTAAGACCTAATGTTCTAGAACCAAATGAGGGCACTGTGACAGAAGATGTACTAGTAATTAATCCAAGAATAATTATTGATCCGTCTTCAGAATACTTCCCTCATTTAGAAGGTTGTGGCTCTGTTAGAGACGCAAACATTGTTGCTTTTATCTCTCGTCCAGTTGATTTTTATCTTATGGGCCATGCTTGGTCAGGCAGAAAAAGACCTCCACAAAAACAATCCTTCCAATCTGGATACCAATTTTGCGATCTTACTGTTCATGAGGTTGAACATACTAACGGGTTCTGTTTTATTGAGTTCCCTTGGAGATTTAAAAGCGTCAAAAGAAGCGTTCAATGGAGTCAAATCATGAAAACTTATCGCAACCATACACAAAAAGAGTTTCGCGACACCCTCGAAGGGTTCGGTAAACCGTTCCTTGTGTGGGATGGAAAAGAATATCTTGTTGTCGATCACAACGGTAAATATATTGAAAAATTTGAGTATCAACCTGATATTAGCGAGGCTTTAAATCAACTTGACCAATCCCAATACAGTCACATGATCAATTCCCAGACTTCTCCAGCACCACGTTCAAAGTAATCTCCCCTTTCTCTCTCCAAATCTTCACACTTACACTATCCCCTATTTTTTTCTTATTAATATAAGTTGCCAACACTGTATTCTTATCATCCGCAAGTTTTTTTCCATCGATTTCCGTAATTATATCCCCATTCTTTATTCCCGCCTTCTCCGCCGGACTTCCAAGCACCACCCCTTGTACGTAAGCCCCCACAGGCACCTCGTTCAACAAAGCCGACTGTTGAGTAATCATGGCATAATTTACTCCCAAATAGGGCCTATCAAACTGCCCTGTACTATCAAAATTATCTATCGACTCCTTTACCAAATTAATTGGTAAAGCAAATCCTACACTCTGAGCCGACTGTGACACCGCCACGTTTACTCCAATCACTCGACCACTTGAATCAAACAAAGGACCACCCGAATTTCCCGGATTTATTGCCGCATCTGTCTGAATCACTCCATCAAGCTTCTCAGAGCCCGACAAACTACTCCCCGCCACAATCCCTCTTCCCAGTCCAGAGATAACTCCCTTGGTCACTGTCGATCTAAACTCCCCCAATGCTGTTCCAATTGCAATCACTGTTTGCCCTACCTTTAACTTATCAGAATCCCCCAATTCAACCGGAGTTAAATCTGTTTTATCCACCTTAAGTATCGCCAAATCGTTCACTGGATCTCGATAAATATTTTTAACCTCCACCTCCTCCTCTTTACCAATAATCACCTTATACTTTGCCTCCGTATCCGCCACCACATGCTTGTTGGTCACAATCAGACCATCAGATCTGATAATAAAACCCGTGCCAATATCCTTTTCAATCTGCTCTGTTTCTTGATTCTGATTCTGACTATTAAAAAATCCTCCAAAAATATCAAAAATAAAAGGAGAATTGTTTATAATCTGGGTCTTACTTATCGAAACTGTCACCACGCTCGGAGTCGCCTTCTCTACCAAATTCGTCACTATCGACTCTTCGTCAGTAACCGTCAAAAAATTATTTTGCGATGAAACAGGCAAGTTTTTATCATTTTTTGACCATCTCCCCAAAGAAAAAGACCCCATCAAAACCATTCCTATTCCAACTCCGATTAAAATATTTCTCAAAGCACCTTTCATAGTTTAATTATAAAACATTACTTTAATACTTCCAAAACAGCTCTGTCTAGCTGATTATCTTGTTTGTCAACATTCTCCGGATTCCAGTTTTCTTCCACGTCTGGCAAAACTCCTTCACCGTGAATATTTTTCCCATCTGGTAACAGCCATTTGGCGATAGTTACATGTAAACCCGAACCATCGGCAAAATCTTCTGGTTGCTGTACCGTTCCCTTACCAAAAGTTTTTACTCCCACCAATTTAGCTCGATTATAGCCTTTTAGTGCTCCCGCCAAAATTTCCGCCGCCGACGCCGAACCTTCGTTTACCAAAACCACCAATTTATCATCTGCCAATCTTCCCATCCCCTCATCTACTTTGTAGACCTCTTCACTCCCATCTGAGGCCTTTTGTGTCACCACAGTTCCACTTTTTAAAAAGTCTGAAGCCACCAAAACACTTGCCTGCAAATAACCTCCAGGATTATTTCGTAAATCCAAGACAATTCCTCCATAATTTGCCCCAAATTTATTCTTTTCAGCAATTATATTATCCACAACCTCAGGCCAATCACTATATATTTGTTCACTAAATTTATACAATTTTATCCACGCCACATTTTTTCCATTTTTCTCTACCCATTCCACTTCCATGCTTGGCACCACAATACTATCCCTTTTCAAAACCACATCAAAAGTCCCCTTCTCTCCTTCGCGAAATAACGTCAAAGTCACTTCCGTTCCCACCTTGCCCCTAATTAAATTAACTGCCTCATCCAAACTTATTCCACTAGTATCTTTATCGATATCATTATTCTTGTCAATTATTTTTAAAATCAAATCCCCTGCCTTTACCCCTGCTTTTTCTGCTGGCGTCTTGGCCAATGGGGCTACCACTGCCAAAGTTTTTTCCTTATAACCAAGCTGAATACCAACTCCGCCAAATTCACCTGCTAAATCGTCATTAGAACTCTTATTCTCTTTTGGGGGTAAAAATACCGTGTACGGATCATCTAATGCCGCCACCATTCCTGAAATTGCCCCATAAGACATCGCCTTATCATCCATCTTGTC
>JAHISL010000003.1 GCA_018818185.1 Patescibacteria group bacterium
AAATATTTTGACCTTTAGGTTCCATAATAAGATTTTTGAACCAGTTTGGAATAGTAAATATATTGACCATATTCAGATTACGGCGGCAGAAAGTTTTGGGGCGGAATTAAGGAATGCATATTATGACTCAGTGGGAGCGTTGAGAGATGTGGCTCAGAATCATGTGTTGCAAATGTTGGCTCTAGTACTGATGAAAAAGCCAAAACAGTTTAATAACAAACAAATTACCGCGGAAAGAATGGCTATTTTGAGTAAACTAGTTCCAATGCCTCGAAGTTTGGTTTTGGGTCAATATGAAAATTATAGTCAGTCAAAAATTTTGACAGATACTTTTTTTGCATTTAAAACAGAGGTTGACACGAAGAAATTTTCAAAGATACCAATTTATATTCGTGGAGGAAAAAAGTTAAAGAAAACGGTGGCAGAGATTTCTATCGTTTTTAAACATAGCAAAGAAGATAAGGCGAATGTTTTAATTTTTAGAATTCAGCCAAATGAGGGAATTGTTTTAGAAATGTGGATGAAAAAACCTGGACTTGAAATGAAAAGTGAGAAAGGGACGATGCAGTTTTGTTATCACCAATTAGGAAAATTATCTGAGGCTTATGAAAGATTGTTACTTGATGCGATTAACGGAGAACAAACATTTTTTAACGATGCAGTTGAGGTGGAGGCCCAGTGGAAATTTATTGATAATTTGAGATTGGGTCAAAATAAAGTATTGTTCTATAAGTCCGGAACTTGGGGTCCAAAAGAGGCTGATAATTTAATAAATAAAGATGGACGTGAATGGCTTGAGCCGTCTGAGGAGTTGTGTCGAATCTAAAAAAGGAATAAACTTATGATTATGAAATTTAGAAAAGCATTTTCTCTGGGTAATTTTATTTTAGAGTTTGTTCAGTCAATTGTACTGGCGCTTTCAGTTTTCGTTTTGTTGTATCTATTTGTGGCTCAGCCAAACCAGGTTAAGGGAAGCTCGATGGTGCCAAATTTTACGGATGCAGAGTATTTATTAACAGATAAATTAACTTATCAGTTTTCGGAACCTAAACGAGGTGATGTGGTGGTGTTTAAAGCCCCTCCAAGCGAGCCTTGTTCTGAAAACGAGTGTGAGTACATCAAGAGAGTGATTGGTGTACCTGGTGACAGGGTGATGGTGGAAAATGGTCAAGTATATTTGAATGATGAATTGTTGAATCAAAGTTTTTTACCAAGTGATTATGTAACTGATCCAGGACAATTTTGCCAAGAAGGAGAAGAGGTTATGGTTCCAGAAGGAAGATATTTAGTGTTTGGTGATAACAGATCGCACTCAAGAGATGGTCGAGAATTTGGGCCTATCAGTAAAGACTTGATTGTAGGTAGAGCGTTTTTTAAATACTGGCCTTTTTCGGCAGTGGGGTTAATACCCACTATCCGCTTTTAAATCTTTTTGGCAGACTTGTTTATAGAGAGCTTCGAGCTCAGCAAATCGTTTTTCAACTGGTCCCCGAAATTGAAAGGTGACCCGGGTATAAATATTTGTTTGGGAAATTTTTACCTTGGTGGTTTTGTCGTCGAAGACTGATTCAAGATCGTTACTAATGTTGTCGAGGCGTGATTTTAAAAATTGAGGAATATTTTCTTTGGTTATAGGGACAAGGCCCTCTTCGATCTTTTGACGCATCCGTCTAGCAATTTCCTCAGCTCGGCGAACAGATGCCTTTTCCTTGAGGATAACCTTGTAGGCTTCGATCATAAGACGAGTGTCTCCAATACCAGAGAGAGCCCTGGCGTGGCCTTCTGAAATCAAACCTGACAATAGACCATCTTTGATGGCATCGGGAAGACTTAAAAGTTTTAGAACATTGATAACATAGGGCACGCTTTTACTTACTTTTTTGGCAATAGCATGGTTATCGAGTGAAAATTCTTCTTTAAGCCTTAAAAAGGCCTTGGCCCTTTCGATAGGATTTAAATCTTTTCGCTGGACATTTTCAACAATGGCCATTTCGAGCATCTGTTGAGGGGAAGTTTTTTTGATAATTGCGGGAACATAGGGTAGTTTTAAAATTCGAGCGGAACGCCAACGACGTTCACCGGCAATTATTTGATAACCGGCAGGGGTCTGAGCAATGATAAGTGGTTCTAAAATACCGTGTTCGCGAATTGATTCGACAAGTTCGGCGACTGATTCTGGGTTGATAATGCCACGAGGTTGAAGAGGGTTTGGTTCAAGCTGGTTTGTGGGTATTTGAGCGATATCTTTCATGGGAAGATTCTACTATGAAAACCCCTGTGAAAAAATGTGATGAAATATATCAAATTGCGTTTAGGCTTTGGTGACAGCTTTCTTTGTGACTTTCTTGACGGTCTTCTTGGCAGTCTTTTTGATGACAGCTGGTTTAACGACTTTTTTGGTGACGTATTTTGCTTTGACCGGCTTTTTAATTCTGATGACCTGTTTGGCTGTTACATCTTTGACGACGGTAGATTTTTTGGCCTTAACAACAGAAACGAATTTTTTACCTAATTTTTTGAAAAATTTGACGACTCCTGGACGAATGGCATAAATAGTAAAATCTTTGCCTACTTTTGTGCCAACACCAGCGTGAAAGCTAGAACCGACTTGTCGAACGATAATTTGACCGACTTTAATTTTTTGATCACCAAACTTTTTGACGCCACGTCTTTGACCGGGACGATTTGATTTTTGGTTTGTTTTTCCTTGCGATTTGGTATGTGCCATGTTTTAGAAATTTAATTTGGTAATTTTGACATCGGTTAATTGAGCACGGAAGCCTTTGGTTTTTCGATAGCGAGATTTTGCTTTATAGACAGATACGCGAAGTTTTTTTCCTTGATAATCTCGGACAAGTTCGAAGTCGACTGAAGCGCCTTTAACAAGGGGCGTGCCAACAGTGACCTTGTCTCCGTCAACGGTAAGTAAAACTTGATCAGTACTTTTGATGGTAGGATCAATTTTGTCTAGGGTGATAACTTGATTTTCCTCGACTTTGTATTGGGTGCCAGAAATGGCAATTACTGCGTATTTCATACTTTTTGATTATATCATAGGCGCTTTTTTTTAAGCAGAGTAAATAATGCCTAGTGAAAAGAGCAAAGCCATGATGGAGGAACCGCCGACTGACATAAAGGGAAGGGGGATGCCAGTAACTGGTAAAAGACCAAGATTCATACCGATATTGACAGAGCATTGAGTCCAAATTTCAAAGGTAATGCCTAAAGTAAAAAGGAATAGAGGGAGATTGTTGGTGGTTTGAAAGGCTTTATTTAGGAGAGAATTTAAAATTAAGAAATAGGAACCGATAATTAGAATGACTGAAAATAAAACTAATTCCTCGCTGGTGGCGGCAAAAATAAAATCAGAATGCTTTTCTGGGAGAAATAACAATTGTGACTGAGTCCCCTTTCGATAGCCTTTGCCAAAAAAACCGCCAGAACCAATTGCAATTTGGGACTGAATGAGATTATAACCTTGACCGAGAGGATCTGAATTTGGATTGATAAAATGATCTATACGCTGTTTTTGATAATCTTTGAGAATGTATTTATAGGCCAATGGAGAAAGAAGAAGAAAGACAATTCCGGCAATGATACTAAGTTTTAATAATTTTTTGTTATATAAAATTATCGGTATTATTAGG
>JAHISL010000004.1 GCA_018818185.1 Patescibacteria group bacterium
CAAGGGATAATTCCTTAATCATAAAGTTGCTTTAATGTTATCATAAGGTTATGGAAATAAAATATATGGGCGACAGCAGAATTTTTATAAAAGGTAAAAAAGAAAATGTTTGGATTAATCCAAATAAAGATGATTTTGCCCGGAAAAGCGAAGTAGCAAGAATTGTGGTTTTTACTGAAGATAAGTTAAATTTTGTCAAGATAGGGCAGGAAGAAGAGAGAGTAATTATTTGTGGTCCCGGAGAATATGAAGTAGGTGGGGTGGAAATAACTGGGATTAATTCGATGTATTCATTGAATGTTGATGGGGTTAAGGTAGTAATGGTGGGAAAAGGGGAAGGGGAGTTGGGTGAAAAAAAGAAAGAAAAATTGGAAGAGTCTGATGTTTTATTATTGGAATTATCGGCAAATTCGCTTGATATTGCCAAGAAATCGGCAGCAAATTATTTGCTACCAGTGGGGTATGAAAACGAAGAAAAAGAATTAAAGATATTTTTAGATGGTTTTGATAATGAGGATTTGGAAAAAGTTGATAGTTTAAAGGTAGATAAGGATAATCTACCTGAAGGAGTGGAGGTGGTCTTATTAAAGACGATGGAGTAAAACTACCACCAAGTTTTGAGGAAGCTGAGATTTGTGTTCTTGGGTCGATATTGATTGATAATGATGCAATTTTGGGAGTGTCTGAATTTTTGAGAGCAGAACATTTTTATAACCATAACTATGGTTTGGTTTATGAGGCGATGACACGCCTTTATGAGGAAAGAAGCCCAATTGATATTGTGACTGTGTCGGGAAAACTTAAGGAAAGTAAGGCATTAAAAACTATTGGCGGAAAGACGTTTTTGTCAAAATTGGCAAATGAAGTACCAACTTCGGCCAACGTAGAAAGCTATGGCCGAATGATAAAGGCTTTGTCGGCGAAAAGAGAACTAATTTCGGCAGCAGGAAGGATATCGGAGAGTGCTTTTGATGAATCAGTTCCGGCTGAGCAATTGCTAGATATGGCAGAGCAGGAAGTTTACGCTTTGTCGCAAAAACATATGAAGTCGGTGCCTTCTTCAATCAAGGAGGTCTTAACGGCTTCTTTTGACCGCCTGGATGAACTTCAGAAGAGAGGAAGTGGACTTAGAGGGGTGCCAACTGGTTTTCACCAATTGGACTCTTTACTGGCGGGAATGCAGGACAGCAATTTGATTATTTTGGCGGCTAGACCAGGGGTAGGAAAAACGGCTTTTGGGTTGAATATTGCCAGGCATGTAGCAGTGGAGGAAAAGTTGCCAACTTGTATCTTTTCTTTGGAAATGAGTAAAGAAGAATTGGTTGACAGATTGTTGGTAAGACAGGGCCTGATCGATGCGTGGAAATTAAAAACTGGACAATTGTCTGATGATGATTTTACATCTTTGTCAGAAGCAATGGGTGTTTTGGCTGAGGCGCCTTTGTATATTGATGATACGCCAGGTTTGTCTGTGACTGAGCTGAGAACGAAGGCGAGACGTTTACAGGCAGATAAAGGGATAAAATTTATTATTGTTGACTATTTGCAGTTGATGCATGGAAGGTCTCGAGATAATCGGGTTCAGGAAGTGTCGGAAATTTCTCAGGGTCTAAAAAATTTGGCAAGAGAATTAAGAATTCCAATTTTGGCGGCGGCGCAATTGAATCGTCAAATGGAGGCCAGGGGAGGGAAGCCAAGACTATCCGACTTGAGGGAGTCGGGAAGTATCGAACAGGATGCTGACGTAGTGATGTTCTTATCAAGAGAGGATGAAGAAGTAAAAGAAATTGTGACCTGTGGTATTGAAAAGCATAGAAACGGTATGACAGGTCAATTTAATATGTTCTTTAACGGAAAACAGGTAAGCTTTTTTGATGTTGAAAAAAAAGGGTAGTAGGCTGATATTTTTGATATACTAGGCAGAGGTTAGGCCGATGTGGCGGAACTGGCAGACGCGCACGACTCAAAATCGTGTGATGGCAACATCGTGTGGGTTCGATTCCCACCTTCGGCACCAATGTTAACAATAATTTTAGGAATAGTGGGTGTGATTGGCTATCTATATATAAGTTGGCGGACTTTAAGGGAAAATTATCAAGAAGAGGATATTATTGCCTTTAGTTGGGTGTCTTTGTTGTTGTTTCTGATTGGAGGGAAGATTTCTTTTGGTTTGTTTAACTGGGGTGTTTGGGGTGGTGAGATTACCCCATGGCTAGAATTTTGGAAATTAAGCCAAATAAATGTTGCCGGGGCTTATTTTTTATTATCATTGTTTACTTTTTTAATAGCAAAAGACAAAAATTGGAAGGTTTGGGCTTTCTTTGAAGATTCTTTGCTTAGTGTAGTATTTTTGTTGGTGGTTTTATTGGTAATTTTGAAGTCGTGGATGCTTTTAATTTCCTTGCTGGGGGCAGTGATATTAACTATCCCAATGAAAGGCAAATATCGTTCTTTGGTGTGGTATAAAAGTGGCAGAAAAGGCTTTTTATTTTTTTGGATGATGATGTGGTTTTGGTTGATTTATACGGGTGTTTCAAGAACTTGGTGGATGGGTGGAATTGGCTTGCTTTTCCTTGGCGGATTGTTTATGCTTGCCTATGATAAGCTTTCCAAGTAGGCTAACAAAAAGTATCAAAGATTTTTTGGAGAAGAGATTGTTGGAGTTAAAGCATAGTGAGAAAAAGTTAAAGGCAAGTGATCCATTTTCTGACTTGGATAGAACGGGTAATAACTCTTTGGAAGAGGATCTTGATGAGCAAATAGGACATTTTGAAGTTGAAGTTAAGGCAAGTTTTATAAAAAAACAAATTGTTCAAATCAGGAAGGCTTTGACAAGATTAAAAATTGGTAGATATGGAACTTGTGAAAAATGCGGGAAGATGATTAACACTGATCGCTTGGCGGTGAGGCCAGAGGCAACTATCTGTGTGAATTGTGAAAAAGATAGAGAATTTTAGTGATGATGATATTTAACAGGGGAGCAAGTTTTGGTTTAATCTTTCCAGCAATGATCTATTTTCAGGTACTACTTACTTTGCTGTTGATTGTTTTCTGGGGGAAGGATAAAAGAGCTTGGGGTTTACTGTTGATGTCTTTGGGAGGGATCTTGAACATAGTGGAAAGGATATTTTTGGGAGGGGTGAGAGACTATTGGCGGATTCCGATGACTTCGGTTTATAATAACATTAACGATTATTTTATTGCGGTGGGATTTTTTCAATTAATTTTGTATTTTTTATGGAAGACAAGGCAAAAATAGTATATCAAGACGAAGAGGTATTGGTGGTTGATAAGAAGGCGGGGGTGGTGTGTACAAAGGAAGATAGAAGGAGTGTGGGAACTTTGGAGGATTGGTTGTTAGAAGAGTTTCGAAATAATAATTTGCCGAGGCAGGGGATTGTGCACAGGTTGGACAAGGGAACTTCGGGGTTACTGGTGATTGCAAGGACGGCAGAAGCAAGAAAAAGATTGATGGAAATGTTTAAGGCAAGGAAGATAGTTAAAAAGTACGTGGCGCTGGTTGAAGGGGACTTGCCAATGGAGGGGGAAGTAGCTATGCCGATTGGAAGATCAAGATATGTTTTTGGTAGGTTTGCGGCAAGAGAGGATGGAAAGGTGGCAAGAACTTGTTTTACCTTACTAAAAAAATATTACCTGGGAGGTAAGGCCTATTCCTTGGTAGAAATAGATTTAAAAACCGGAAGAACTCATCAAATTAGAGTCCATTTTAGCTATCTGAAATGGCCTTTGTCTGGTGACTTGGTGTATGGGGGCAAAGAATTGATGGGGTTGAAAAGACCTTTTTTACATTCAAAAAGTTTATCTTTTAAGCACCCAGTATCAAAAAAAATGTTGAGCTTTGAGTCTGAGTTGGCTTCTGATTTGAAGGAGGTTTTGGGTAAGCTATGAAAAAATGGTGGTTATTGATTTTGTTGGTGGTGGTAGTGGTTTTGGTGTTGGTTAGGCAACAGTGGAGGGAGGGTGATTTTAAATTAGGAATAGTCACTCCTAATGAAATTGGTCTTGTTTCAATTTCTCCAAAAAGAGAGATGATAAATTTGTTGACAGTAAATTCTGAAACACAGATTTGGATTCCAAATGGTATGGGTTGGTATCCAAGCAATAAAGTCCTAAACATAGGTAAAATGGAAAAGGATGATAAGGGACTGGTTGGTAAAATATTTTTTTATAATTTTGGTTTTTTGCCAGATAAAATTGCCGTTCTTGATTCGGTTGATGAATGGAGGAGTTGGTCGTTGATTAAATATTTGGGAGTGGTGGAGTGGGCAAGATATGTTTTGTTAGAAGAAGAATGGTTGTACAAAACTGAATATATTAATCGTGATTTAATTTTTGAAAAAGAAAAAATGGAGGAAATTTTGCCAAGAGATTTTGCCGATAATTTATTGCAAAGTGAGGAGATTAAAGTTTCGATTTATAATGCGAGCACAGAAAATGGTTTAGGTTCTTTTATGGCAGAGAGATTGAATTGGATGGGTTTTAATGTGGTCGAGGTTGAGAATGCAGCGATTAAAGATACTTGTGAGGTGATTGTTAATAGTGAGTCTGAGAAAATTGTGGTTAAATATGCCGATCTATTGGCGAAATTATATGGGTGCTCCCAAATTACAAATAATAGTTTATTAAATCGAGAGATTCTATTGTACTTGGGTCAAAACTATGCCTCGATGATAAAATATAATAGTTACTTAAAGCAATAAAAGATGTCAGGACATTCAAAATGGGCAAACATAAAAAATCGTAAAGGGGCACAGGACAAGAAGAGGAGCGAGGTTTTTACTCGAGTTTCGAAAAACATCATGATTGCAATTCGAGAAAATGGTGGGAATACGAACCTTGACTCTAATTTTAAATTGAGAGCAGAGATTGAAAAGGCAAAAACAGTTAATATGCCAAAGGAAAATATTGAAAGGCTGTTGAGACGTTTTGAAGAGAGAAAGAATAATTTAGCAAATTATGTGTTTGAGGGATTTGGCCCCTTTGGGGTGCCGATGATAATTGAGGCAGAGACGGATAATAAAAACAGAATTATTGGAGAAATTAAGTTGATTTTTAGAAATTATGGCGGAAACTTGGGTGAAAGTGGTAGTGTTTCATTTTTATTTGATAGAGTGGGGGAGATTGAACTTGAAAAAGAGTTGGGGGAAAGTGAAGAGCTTGAGCTTATTGATATTGGGGTGAAGGATTTGGTAGATAATATAAATGTGGTGACCGAGGTAACTGATTTGGCGAGAATTAAGGAAAAAATAGAGGAGATGGGTTTGGTGATAGTTAGTTCGGGGTTGGTATACAAATGTCAAAATCCGACCATGCTCGGTTCAGAAACTGAGCTTGAGAAATTATTGGACATGATTGATGAACTTGAAGACAACGACGATGTGATTAATGTTTTTTCGGGTTTTGATTATGCCAAAAAGATTTAAGTATTTTATTTCTTCATTTTTGGTTTCGATTGGTTTTTATTTATATTTAGGTTTGTCGGTTGAATCTAAGTATTTTGGTTTGATGTTATTGGTGGCTTTGACTGCTTTCTGTTTTTGGTTTGGTCTGGGGATTATTTTTGAAGGAAGTTTTAATACCCGAGTGATGTCGGTATTATTGCCTGTGCTGTGGTCTTTGGGCTATGGTTTGTTTTCGGCTTTGTTGCCGATGAGTTTGGTTAATATGCTTTTTTTATCGATATTTTTTGGGATGGTGATGTATGTGATGTTTTTGGCAGAAAACGTCTTTTTGGTAGCAATTGGTTATCGAACTGTGCCTTTGTATCGGGCGGCCTATACCGTTAGTTTGATGGTGACGTTGTTGGTATCTTTTTTGGTTTTTAATAGTTTGTTTTCCTTTCACTTACCCTTTTGGGGAAATATGCTGGCAACGGCTGTTTTGGGCTTTTTAACTTTTAGCTATCAGTACTGGGCAATTGCGATTGAATTACCTGATGATGGGAAGGAAAAAGGAATGTGGCCATATATTTTAGTTCCAAGTTTGTTGCTGGTTGAGATGGTGGGTATTTTGTCGTTTTGGCCAGTAGGTGTGTTTAAGGGTTCAGTGTATTTGGTAGCTACAATATATGTAATTTCTGGCTTACTACAGGCAGAAATTAGAGATAGGCTTTTCAGGGGAGTGGCAAGAAATTATGCCTATATTGGAGCGGCGGTAGTTTTGGCGGCAATTCTAGTAACTAGGTGGGGTTAGCTTTAGATTGAATATAAATTGTAAGTAAAAGAAATTTTTCAAAAAAAATGGTTGAGGTCTGAGAGTGGGGAAGTAGGGAAGTGGTTTTCACGGTATATCCTATAATTTTCACAATAATTATAGGATATTATAGGACATACATAGGTGATATATATTGATATAGTTTGTGTGGATAACTGATTAGCAGTCGACTATATCACTTCTCAAGTCGGAAGAGGGCTTCCCCAGGGTAGTGGTAGCAGTAAAGAAGACATTAATCAGAGTTATCTGTAAGCTGTATTGGTGGTAGGAGTTGGTTTTTGGTTATGTTTACCCCCTACTAAGAGGGTAGTTGATTTTACTATGTCGCACAATGTATCTTTTACGACTATGGTGAAAGTGGAAGTGGAGGGGAGTGGGCAAAAATGTGTTTTTTAATTATTTATTATTTTTGTTTATTTGCTGACGATATTGTTTATGGTCCTTATATAAATGTGTTAATTCCTCTCTTGTTGCTTTGGTCGCCCAAATTTCTTGTCTAGGCTCAAAATTGCTAGTTGACTACTTCCCCAGCCTCTTTTTCGAGGGGATTTGTAAAATATGCCTAAAAATACGGGTAAAAATAGCATGACCTCACCAGAGGCCCGTAGACGAACGTTTTCTTGTTTTTTGTGTTAGGATTAGATATGAATTTAGATTTGGCGGTAGCAATAAGAAGATTTCTTGAATATCTTGAGGTGGAGAGGAATTGTTCAAAGTTGACCATCAGAAATTACGAGCATTATTTAACTGTGTTGCTTGAGTATTTTGAAAGCCAGGGAAAAGGAACGGTAATGGTGTCGGACATTGATCTGGACTCTGTTAGAAGCTTTAGGCTGTATTTATCGAGACAGCCGGGTGTAGATGGAGAAATGAAAATTGTAACTCAGGGTTACTATGTAATAGCCTTGAGGTCTTTTTTGAAATGGTTGATCAAGAATGACTACAAAGTTATGCAACCGGAAAAAATTGAGGTACCTAAGAATAAGGATCATTCTTTAAAATTTTTGAACGGTGAACAGATAGAGAGACTGATGAATCAACCTTTGCTGTCGACTAAGGTTGGGTTGAGAGATAGGGCTATTTTGGAATTGTTTTTTTCAACTGGATTGCGAGTCTCAGAACTGGTTCGATTAAACCGTGATCAAGTGAATTTGAAAACCCGCGAGTTTGGAGTAATTGGTAAGGGTGGTAAGGCTCGGGTAGTTTTTGTTAGCAAGAGGGCGGCAGTTTTTATGGAAAGATACTTGAAAATAAGAAGTGATAAACATAGACCTTTGTTTATCAGGTATGGGGGTAAGCATGATCTGATTTCAGAGGAAGAAAAAATGAGGCTAAGTCCCCGATCGATTGAAAGGATGGTTAAGCATTATGTTCGTTTGGCTAAGCTGCCAGTCGATGCAACCCCACATACCTTGAGACATTCAATGGCAACTGATTTGTTAAGAGCTGGTGCAGATTTAAGATCGGTCCAAGAATTATTAGGACATAAAAATATTGCGACGACTCAGATTTATACCCATGTGACGGATGCTAGATTGCGTGAAGTTCATGAAAAGTTTCATTCTGGGAATAAAAAAGATGTGTAACGGGTGTGTCCTATAGTTAGCTTGTTTTATCCAATGATTAGGTAAAATCAGATTCGATGACTCCCCTAGCCTATCGAACATGTCTTTTTCCCCTATTTTAGGCTCTTATTGGCTTTTTGAGGCTAAGTAGCAGGTTACTATGTCGAGTGCCAAATTGAAAAAATACTATGTGACTATCCTATAGTTTAAATATAGTTTTGTCCTATAGTTTTTTGGGTGACTCCCCTTCTGTCTTGGCTGCCTGTAAAACTGTCATAGCACCAACCTTGTCATCATTCTTTAGTCTCATTAATATGACACCTCGGGTGTTTCTAGATAGTTTGGGAATATTCTTTAAAGGTAGTTTGATAGTGACGGCCTTTTTAGATACAAAGATAACCTGAAGGTCATTTTCATCGACGACAGATGCGCCGGCAATATTACCAGTTTTGGCGGTAATATTGGCAACTTTTACGCCCAGTCCACCTCTTTTTTGGAGAGGATAAAGGTATACGTCGGATCTTTTACCAACGCCGTTTTCAGTGATAATTAGAAGATGGCGGAAGAATTTTGAGCCCTTCTTTTCTTCATTGGCGGCGGCAATACTTTGGGGTAGGACATCGATACCAACAAGATAATCGTTTTCTTTGAGGGTGATGCCACGGACACCTCGGGTGTGTCGTCCAAGAGGTCGGCAATCGGACTCGTTAAAACGGATACATTTGCCACAATATGTAACCATGAAAATTTGGTCGTTACCAGAGGTTAATCGAGCGCAAATTAATTCGTCGTGAGGATCTAGCTTGATGGCGGCGAGACCTGATTGACGAATATTTTTGAATTTCTCAATGGCTGTCTTTTTAATTGTTCCCTGTTTTGTGGCTAAAAGGATGTATTTAGCATGATTGTCTTTGTCGACAGGTAGAACAGTTTGAACAGTTTCACCCTGAATAATATTGATTAAATTTATGATGGCTTGTCCCTTTGATTGGCGACTGCTTTCATTGATGTCCCATACTTTGATTTTGAAACAGCGACCTTTGTTGGTAAAGATTAATAAATCGTCGTGAGTGTCGACAAAAAGCATGTTCTCTACTTCGTCTTCGTCCTTGGTAGTCATACCAGTGACACCAACTCCGCCTCGTTGTTGAGTACGATAAGTTTCCATGGGAACTCGCTTGAAATAACCACCGCGAGTAAGAGTAACGAGGGTGGCTTCGTTGGGAATCAGGTCCTCATCACTAAAGTCTTCGAGGCCTTTGATATAAATTTTTGTCTTTCGACTGTCAGCATATTTATCTGATACTTCCGTATTTTCCGTTTTGATGATAGAAATCATTTTTTCTGGAACGGTAATGATAGAGGTTAATTCGTCAATATATTTTTTAACCTCGGCGTATTCGTCTTCAATTTTTTGACGCTCTAGCGCGGCCAGACGACGAAGTTGCATCTCAAGAATAGCATTGGCTTGAAGATCAGTAAGTGAAAACTTGCTCATTAAGTTGTTGCGAGCGACGTCAACAGTTTCTGAGGCACGGATAGTTTTGATTACTTCATCCAAATTATCGAGGGCAATTTTTAGACCTTCGAGAATGTGGGAACGCATGTAGGCGGATTTCAGGTCAAAAATTGTTCGACGGCGAATAACTTTTTCACGGTGTCTTAGGAATAAAAGAAGTATTTGTCGAAGATTCAAGGTTTGGGGAATACCCTTGACTAGGGCCAAAAGATTGGCTGAGTATGAGGATTGAAGTGGAGTATATTTGAAGAGCTTATTTAAAACAGCTTTTGGTTTACCGTTCTTTTTTATCTCAATGACGACACGAATACCATGACGATCTGATTCGTCGCGAAGGTCGGAGATGCCAAGAATTTTCTTGTCAGTGACGAGACGGGCAATTTTTTTGACGAGATCGGCCTTGTTGACCTGGTATGGAAGTTCGGTAATAATAATTCTTATTTTTCCTGATTTTGTTTCTTCGATATTGGTTTTGCCGCGAAGGACAAATTTACCACGACCAGTGGTATACATTTCGATAATGCCTGTTTTTCCATATATTTCACCGGCAGTTGGAAAATCGGGTCCGGTAACAAACTTGGTTAAGTCTTCAATGGAGGCATTGGTTTCAAAATTAAAGGTGATTTTTTCAAGTTCACGGACTGGTTTAAGAACAATTTCTTTGGTGCTTAGATGTTTGTCTAAAATAGGACTGATTTCAATTTCCTCTTCTTGTTTTTCAAGAACGGCATGGTCCAAAATAAAATCAAGACCATTGCAAAGCTCTTTTAGGTTGTGTGGAGGAATACGGGTAGCCATACCAACAGCAATACCGTCGGCACCGTTGAGGAGAAGGTTGGGAATTCTAGCTGGTAGAATTTCAGGTTCTTTAAGAGTGGTGTCAAAATTGTCGGCCATGGGTACGGTATCTTTTTCGATGTCGACAATCATTTCCGGGGCAATTTTACTTAGTTTAGCCTCGGTGTAGCGCATGGCAGCTGGTGGATCGCCATCAATAGAGCCAAAGTTTCCCTGACCGTTAACCAAGGGGTAGCGGAGAGAAAAATCTTGGGCCATGCGAACCATGGAGCTATAAACAGCCATGTCACCGTGGGGGTGGTATTTTCCTAGTACTTCACCGACTACTTTGGCAGATTTGGTAAAGCGGCCACCAGGAGTAAGACCCATTTGGTTCATAGCATAAATAATGCGACGGTGAACAGGCTTTAGACCATCTCGGACGTCAGGTAAAGCACGGGAAACGATAACAGACATGGCGTAATCCAAATAGGATTTTTCCATTTCGGGGACGATATCAACTTCAAGAATTTTACCGGCATTGTTGATAAAGGCTGGCGTATCATTAACGATGGTATTTTTTTGTGTATCTTTTGGCATATTATTAAATATCTAGATTCGCCAGATGGGCGTGGGTAACAATAAATTTTTTCCGAGGAGGAACTTCGCTACCCATAAGGATTCTAAAGATTTCGTCAGCTTTGGCGGCATCTTCGATAGAAATTCTTTTGAGTTGGCGAGTTTCAGGGTTCATAGTGGTTTCCCAAAGTTGTTGAGGATTCATTTCTCCCAAACCTTTGTAGCGTTGGAGGTCAAAACTTTTGGTAGTGTCGATAGTTTTTAAATATTTTTCCTTCTCCTCATCGGTATAAACATATTTGACATTTTTACCCTGTTTAATTTTGTAGAGAGGTGGCATGGCGATGTAAACAAAGCCATTTTCGACCAGACCTGGAAGATGACGAAAGATAAAGGTAAGTAAAAGAGTGGCGATGTGAGCACCATCAACGTCGGCATCGGACATTAGAATAATGCGGTGGTATCGGAGTTTGTCGAGGTTAAAGGTGTCTCCTATTCCCATACCGAGGGCAATAATAAAATCTTTGAGCTTATCGGAACCAACGATTTTATCAAGACGCATACATTCAGTGTTTAGAGCTTTTCCCCAAAGAGGTAGAATGGCTTGGAATTTACGGTCACGGCCTTGCTTGGCGGAACCACCGGCAGAATCACCTTCAACGACATAGATTTCACATTCCTCAGGTTTTTTACTTTGACAGTCGGCGAGTTTTCCTGGAAGACCGAGAGAATCAAAGGCACCTTTTCGCATAATGGCATCTTTGGCGGCTTTGGCGGCTTTACGAATTTGGATGGTTAGTAGAGCCTTGCTAACAATGGCTTTGGCGGTGTCAGGGTGTTCTTCAAAATAGGTCGATAGTTGTTCGCGGACAATTTTGGCAACAATAGGTTGAACTTCGGAGTTACCAAGTTTACCCTTGGTTTGACCTTCAAACTGAAGATCCTTGCTACCCATTTTAATGGAAAGAGCGGCAGTTAGACCTTCTCGAACATCATCACCGGTAATTGAATCATCCTTATTTTTGATCAGTTCTTTGCGATCAGCGTAGTCCTTTATTGATTTGGTAAGAGCAATTTTGAAACCGGTTAAATGGGTGCCGCCTTCGTGGGTGTTAATAATGTTGACAAAGGAGGGAATATTTTCTTTGAAGGAGTCGTTGTATTGAAGGGCAACTTCAACGTCAACTCCATCGCTTTCGCCGTGGATGTAAATTGGATCGTGGGCGACAACTTTATTTTTATTTAATTCGCGAAGAAGAGATAGGATACCGCCTTCAAAATAGTAATGACGTTGGGTGTGATTTCTTTCGTCATAAAAATGAAAGTAGATTTTACTGGTAAGATAGGCACGATCTTTTAGAGATTTGATGATGATTTTGCTATCAAATTCCTGGGTCTCTTTAAAAATTGTAGGGTCGGGGTAAAAGGTAGTAGTGGTTCCGTTGATGTTTTTGGGAAGAATAGATTTCAATTTTTCGATTTTCGATTCGGGAATGGTGGTGAGTTTGGTTTTAACTCCCCCTTTGGAAAATTCCATAAAGTGAATTTCTTTATCGCGACGAACTTCGACTTGAAAAAGAGTGGAAAGGGCGTTAACACAGGCGGCACCAACTCCGTGAAGACCGCCGGAAACCTTGTAGGCAGCACCTTCAAACTTTCCGCCCGAGTGGAGAGTAGTCATAATGACTTCTAATGCTGGTTTCTTGTATTTGGGCATGATGTCGATGGGGATACCTCGACCGTCATCGGCAATAGTGGCGGAATTATCAGGGTGAATTATTATCCAGATGTTTTTGGCGAAGCCAGCTAAGGCTTCGTCAATAGAATTATCAATGATTTCGGTAAGACAATGATGTAAGCCATGAGTATCAGTGGAGCCGATGTACATGGCAGGACGTTTTCTGACAGGTTCAAGACCTTCAAGGACAACAATTTGCTCACTAGTATATTTTTGATTATCAGCCATAAAAATTTCTTTTTTCCGGAGCTCTTATTTTTTATCGAGAGCTAAATAATTACCGAATTATTGAGATAAATTTATTGTACCAGATTAAAATAGGCTGACAAGTAGCAAATTTAATGGAAAGATAGGGTAAAAATATTGAAAAAACTGTATCAAAATAGGTCAAAAATGGGTCTATTTTTTGCCCTATTATAGGCAAATTTTTTGGGAAAAATGAGTATTTATTTTTTTGAAACGGCATCGAAGGCAATGATGGCGGTAGCGACGAGAACATTTAGAGAAACATTGATGCCGTACATGGGAATTTCGATAATTTGGTCACACATTTTTTGGGTTTGAGAAGAAATACCGTTCATTTCACTACCGGCGACGATGGCTAAAGGGAATTTATATTTGGCTTTTTGGTAATTAACACTGTCTTTTCCTTGTTCACAGGCAACGATTTGGTAACCGTCTTTTTTTAATTTCTTTAGACAATCTTGGGTGTTGTTGAAATGTTGCCAAGGTATCCATTTCCAGGTGCCGATTGAGGCACGATGAATTTTTAGATTTGGTGGAGTAACAACAGAGCCACAAAGATATATTTTCTCAGCCCCCAAAGCGTCGGCAAGGCGGAAAAACGAACCGATGTTGTAGGTATCGAGAACTTCATCTAGAACCAAAACTATGGGGTTACGTTTAATTGCTTTTTGCTTTTTTTGCGACTCCCCTACCCTGCTTTTTCTTAGTTGGTGAGAATTTAGTTTCATTGGTTAAGATATTTTAATTTTATTATTATAACAAAAAAAGTCCCGCAAACGCGGGACTTTTTGCTAATTACAATTAATTACAACCACCGGCAGAGGGTGCGGTGCCTGAGAGTTCGTTAAGAGTGGTTTTACAGACGGAAGGATCTCGGTTGAAAGCGGCACAAACAGCAGCTTTGACAACATTGGGAGTGCGGTATTTGTCTTGGGTGGCAACTTTGTTGTCAATTTTTAAAGTACCTTTACCGTCGCTGGTGTAGGCAGCTTCTGGGGGAAAGATAGATCCGTTTATTAGAACTGTAGGAGAAGCGGAAACTTTATTTTCTTCTGTTACGGCAAAATGTTCTTCAATAAGCTTAATACCATCGTTGTTGAAACATTCGGTGATTTTAGTGCTGTCTAAGCCGGCGGATTTGGCTTGTTCTTCCCAGCAAGAATCTGCATTTTGGGCAGTACAATTTTTGTTGACGGAGGCGATGAAATCCCACCATTGAGTTTTATCCTCATTTTGGTTCCAGGCGCAAATTTCACGGATGTCTTGATTGGCTTCTTGGCGACCGTGGAGAGAGGCGTACATGACACCATTGTCTGATTTGATATAAGCACTCTCGTCTTTACAACTATTTAAGTTTTGGGTGATTGCGGTTTTACATTCAGCTTCAGTTTTGAAGTAACTGTTTTGAACATAGAGGGCGCATTGAGCTGGATCTCCGGACCTAGATTTACAATAGGTATCGAGATTATCAATCTTTTCAAAAATGTATTGAGGGGTAAAGTCAGCTTTGTCCTTTAAAAGATCATAAACAGGTCGAAGGACATCTTCTATTTGGTTACCATAAGGGCAGAAGCTCATGACGAAGAATTTTAATTCGGGTTTTTGAGATTTTTTGACGGCAAAAGAATTAGTGGAGATAGGATTTTTCGATGACGAAATTCCCCCGGATTTGGCCCAAGAAAGACCAGAATAGAAGGAGGTGGCGAGCAAGAGAATAACAATTAGGGCAAAGGCAAGGGTGGGTATTTTTATGTATTTGGTTTTCATATTTTTTATAAATTATTTTTCTTCTGTAATAGAGATAGCACCGACAGGGCATGATGTTTCGGCAGTTTTGACAGCTTCGGTTTGGGTTTCTGGTTGTTTTTTAACCTTGGCCTTGTAGGTATTTTCGTCCATTTCAAATGTTTCGGGATCGATAAGGGGACAGGTATTGCAACCGATACATTTTTCTTGGTCTACTGTGACTATTATTTTTGACATATGGAAGATTATAGCAAATTGCCTTTGAGGTACTCGTTATAAAAGCGACCAGAGGTAACAATGGCGTTGAGAAGCATGGTGATACGTTCTTCAGCCTCATCTCGGGAAAGGTTTTTTAAATTATTTGGAAAATAATGAAATATTTCGTTTCGACCAAACTTCCAAGCGTTCCAAAGTTTTTCGGCCAGCTCTTCCCCCTCTTCGTTGAGGGCGGCGAGCTTTTGGTAGATTGAATAGCGCTTGTATCGAAGAGAGGGGTTGAGTGTTTTTCCAACACGAAAACGATCACTTTCGTAATTATAATTGTCGATTATGCCTGTTTTTAGGAAAAAATCTTTGAGATAACCTTCGTAGGCTTTGGAGGCTGGGGCGACAAGAAAGGAATAGTCGCCAATATGGTTTCCTTCAAGACTTTTGAGGACTGTTTGAACATCATTAATCAGGGAGTTTTGAGAAGGCGAGAGATACTTTCTGGCTTCGGAAACTAGTTGGGGAGAAAGTTGACTCATCGGGAAAAGATTAAAAAGAAGATAAAGATTAGGTTAAGAATGGCAAAGGTGAGGAGGTAATATTTTAGGGATTCGGTGGGGAGTTGTTTTTTTTCTCGGGCAAAGAGCCATAATTTTAAGTGTTCGGGGTCTTGTTGGAAATCTTTTATTTGGTCGACTAGTAGATGAATATTTATGGCCAAGAGAAAGGCTTTGGTAAAAACACCGTTACTTGAGGTGAAAACAAAAAAAGAAATGATGGTTAGAACTATTTGGAAAAAGTAATGATGAAAAATTAGATTGGTGTGGTTTTGGTGAGTTGAGGCGAGAAGCTTTAAGAGTGAAGAAAAATCGCCTTTGCTCCAAGCTATTTTGGCTAAAAGGCTCTCTTCCAGATTCGGTTCGAGATAAAACCAGTAAACAAGGTGGTCTAGGTCAAGGAAAAATGAACCCCAAAGAAAACCTGAAAAAAGAAAGACGAAGTTGAACCAGGTGACTTTTTGGATAAGCCAAATTAGAGAGGTTAGGAGAAAAATAATGGATAGCGGAATCAGATGATTCTTTAGCTCTTGTTTCACTAAATAATATTAACAGAAAAAAATGTTCTCATAAAAAATGAGAAAATGGGGTGTTATAATTCACCTAACATGGGAATAGAAATAGATATCGCCAATTTAGTTGAGCTGGGTGAAATTTTTAACGCTTCGTCATTAAGGGTTCGAGTGGCGAAAGAGAAAGAGGTTCCGGTGGAGGAGGTTAAGATTGCCCCCATACTCGATGCGATTTGTGTTTTTTGTGAGTCTGGTCGGGCAAAGTGGGTTTTGACTAGTGAGAAAAATGTAATGAGTCAGTTGGGGATTGATCCTGATGAATTCTCTTCTCAGTTGGAAATAGAAGATGAAATAGAGAAAAGAAAAACGATTCTTGCAGCTGAAGGGATTGCAGTAGAAGGATGGAGGAGAGTTGATTTAGAGAAATAACTGTTTATTCGTATCTAAGAGCTTCGATGGGAGAAAGTTTGCTGGCTTTTCGAGCGGGGGCAACACCAAAGATGATTCCCACCATAAAGGAGACACCAAAGGCGATAGAGACAGAGCTGAAAGTTACTTTAGCGGGGAAGAAGTTGTTGATGGCGGCAGTTCCAAGGGAACCAAGAATAATACCGATGATTCCACCAATACCAGAAAGAATTATTGCCTCAAAAAGGAATTGAAGGAGAATCGCTCTGGGATAGGCACCAATGGCTTTTCGAAGACCGATTTCTCGAGTTCTTTCCGAGACAGTGACCAGCATAATATTCATAATGCCAATACCGCCGACGACAAGTGAAATTGCCGCAATACCGGTCAGAGCGATGGTAAGAGTACCGATAATCGAATTAATTGAGTCTAGGAGTTGTGAGGAATCAAAAACGGTAAAGGCGTCTTTGTCATATTTTTCTAGAAATAATTTATTTAATTCTTCTTTGATGGAGTCTACTTGGCTTTTATTGGGGGTTTTTACTAGAATTTCAGCAAGATTCTCATTTCCGTTTATGTTAAAAACTACACCTAAGGGGGTATAGACTTGACTGTCCTGATCTGGCCCACCAAAAGATGAACCTTTTTTGTCAATGACACCTATAATTTTATAGTTTTTTCCGCCGATAATAACTTTTCGGTTGAGAGGATTGCCGGTTGGGAAAAGATCGCGGGCAATGGTATATCCGAGAACTAGAACTGGACTATTTTTGTTTTCCTCTTCTTGTGTAAACCAGCGGCCGTTTCCCGGAGAAGGAAGACGATCAAGGGTTTCGCCGAGTTGATAGGTTGAGCCGGCCAGAGTAATGTTGGTTTTGGTAATTTTATTAGATTTTATTTCAACAGAAGACATGGCCATGGGGATAACAAGATTTCCCCTAAGATTGCGCTTAATAAGATTTACATCAGATTCGGTAAAACTAGTGGTGACGAAGCGGGCACTTTCATTATTGTTAAAACCGCCGTTATCGTTGAAAATTTTTCCCGGGGAAATAAAAATTGAATTTGAACCCAGGCTTTCAAATTGTTGGTTAATATAGATAGTTAGACCATTACCAATTGAGGTAAGTAGGATGACGGAGGTGACACCAATGATGATCCCCAAAGAAGTTAGAAGGGTACGGCTTTTATTTTTTAAAACGGAGCGGATGGAGCTACGGATTAAATCGTCGATGGATGGTTTTAGCATTTTTTGTTGGTGACTTTTCCGTCTTTAATAATGATAATTCTTTGAGCTTGTTTGGCCAGGTCCATGTCGTGGGTAACAAGAATTATGGTCCGACCTTCGTCGTGAAGTTGGTGAAAAAGGGAAATAATTTCTTTACCTGATTTGGAATCGAGGTTGCCGGTGGGTTCATCGGCTAAAATAATTTTTGGATCGTTGATAAGGGCGCGGGCAATGGCAACTCTTTGTTGTTGGCCGCCAGATAATTGAGCTGGGGTATTGTTAAGCTTATCCCCTAGCCCAACCTTGTTGAGCATTTCAATAGCTTTTGGAAGACGAAGGGATTTGGGAACGTCGGAATACAAGAGGGGTAAGGAAACATTTTCGGTGGCAGAAGTTTTGGCCAACAAATTAAATTGTTGAAAGACGAAACCTAAAGTAACATTTCTGGTTTTGGCGAGTTCTTCTTCATTAAGATGGGAAATGTCCTGACCTTCGAGTAAAACTTGACCACTAGTGGGATTATCCAATAGACCAACGACATGCATAAGAGTTGATTTTCCAGAACCGCTGGGTCCCGTAATCGATACGAATTCGCCCCGATTGATACAAACAGAAACACCATCAAGAGCGTTAAAGGTAGTGTTGCCCGAAGTATAGGTTTTGACTATGTTTTTGAGCTCAAGAACAGGAATTTTTGATTTAGATTTTTTTGATAACGACTGAGTCATTTGATTTTAAGCCTTCTAATATTTGAATTTCGGTGTCGCTTTCGACGCCAAGGGTAACGTAAGTTTTTGTTAGGTTTTTGTCGTCGGTTTTAACCCAAACAAAGTTTTTTCCGTTTTCGTCCGAATTTAGAGCGTCGAGAGGAATAACGAGGGCCTCATCTTGCTGTTGGAGGGTAATCTGAGCATCTCCATTCATACCTAAACGATAGTTGAGGTCTTTGTTTTCAACGGGAAGTTTAAAACGAATCTCATAGACAGTTGAGGATTGACCAGCGACGGGAACAAAGGAGATATAAGTTATTTCCGAATCAAAGCTAATGTCAGGAAAGGCGTCGACCCTAACAGTTGCGACTTGACCAACGGAGATATTGGGGACTTCTTCTTGGTCAATTTCTGATTTGAAATAAACTGATTCGGGATTGATGATGGTAAAAGTTGAGGTGGGAGTAATATTGGCTCCAGCTATGGGATTGTCGATACTGACAACAACACCAGCAATAGGAGAAACGAGACTGGATTCTTTGATGGCCATATCACTGATTTCGTAGTTGATGACGGCGTTGTCGAGAGAATTTTGAGTGCGATCTAGAATTCTTTGAATTGTATCGGTGACAATAATATCTTTGTAACTATCTTGGGTGTCCCAAAATTGACTTAGATTGGTTTTGTAATTGTTGTATTGAGTTTGAAGAGATTTACGAAGCTGTTCTTTGTCGAGAGAGGCAATAGACTGCCACTTTTTGACGCGGTCCCCTACTTTGACACCGACCCAAACGAGTTTGCCGGGATTTTGAAAACGGAGTGAAGCGATTTCACTGGCACTGACAGAGCCGGCCAAGGTTAAATCAGATTTGATGGTTTTTGTTTCGACCTTAACGATGGTGTCTTCCTTGCTGTTAAAAAAGCTAGGATCTTTGGCCTTATTGGATTGAATACGGCTGTAACTAATTAGGGCAATTACTAAAATAATTATGCCGATGATTAGTTTATTTTTAAATTTAGAGATAAATTTCATATGGGCTATATTATATATTTTTTTGGCAATCTTGACAGATACCTAAAAAAATTAATGAAAAATTGTTAACTTTGAAATGGTTTTCTTTGGTGGCCTTTGTGATTGAAGGCATTTTGAATTTTTCCTGTGAGGGAATTATTTTTTGACAATGAGTACAGAAAAAAATTCCCTGAGGATGCTGATGAGTCAGCTGATAGTGCTTAGAACCGGCGATTTCTACCCCGGTAATTACTTGTCGATCTAATAAAAATTTTAATTGGCGATAGACAGTAGTTTTGTTGATGGTGGAAAAATGTCGACTTTTTAGTTCTAAAATAATATTGGCCACAGAAAGTGGTTTTTTATTTTCGATAAAAATGGCCATGATGGCTCGCCTGACTTTGCTGGCGCGGCCATGAAAAGAGGCTAAACATTTTTCGGGATCAAATTTGAGCACGTCGTATTATCCGCAACTTAGTTGCGTTTGTCAAGGGGTTACGAAGATTGTTTGATTTCTTTTTCCATACGGAGCTGTTTTAGTTTCCACATAAAGAGACGATAAGGAGTTTTTACTTGGCCAGGAGAGTGGTCTTTGACAAAATAGCGGGCTTTTTCCAATAATTTTCTATCTTGTGTTTTGGCGAGACGGATGTAGAGCGATTTGTTTTTCCAGTCATCTAGTTCGGTAGCGAGTTCTAGTCCGTAGGCTTGAAATTCGTTTTTAACGTATTTTTTACGTTTGGCAATGTTTTCCTTGAATAGAGATAGTGTTTCGGCAATGGTGGTTGGTTTGTCAGTACGCACATCCTATTTTAACTTATTTGATAAGATTAATTTATGAAAATAAAAATTGGGGCTTTGTTGGTATCAATAATGTTGCCATTTGTAGTCGGGGCGATTGGAGGTGGGGCAACCGTGAGTGAAATTGGAAGTTGGTATGCTGGGATAAATAAACCTGGTTTATTGCCACCAAACGGGGTTTTTGGTCCAGTGTGGACTATTTTGTATTTGATGATGGGAATATCATTTTATTTGGTGTGGACGAAGGGGAAAAGTAAAAAAATGTCGACGATGTGGGGATTGTTTTTGGGACAATTGGGATTGAATTTATTGTGGTCTTTTTTATTTTTCAAATGGCATTTATTGTTGCTAGCTTCGGTGGAAATTGTCGTGCTTTGGGGAGTGATTTTGGCGAATATCTTATCTTTTAGAAAAATAGACAGGTTGGCATCGGGATTACTAATCCCCTATTTGTTGTGGGTAAGTTTTGCCAGTTATTTGACAATTGGGGTGTGGTGGCTGAATTGAGAAAGTAATTTTGGAACTATTCTGTCATTTTTGCCAGTGCCTCTTCGACTAGCTGACAGGTACGATTTTCCCCTGGTTTTTCTTCACCTCGTACTGAAGAATTTTTGTCTTTAATTAATGGTGCCCCAGTGGCGGTACATATAAATCTAAAACGCTGGGAACTATTTAGACCAATAGTTTGGACAGCATATCCAGAGGTGCTGAGAGCGTCTTTACCATCAACGGCAAAACAAGGTTGATCACACTCAATTCCATTTTTTCCTACTGTTTTAAATATTCTTTCAGTCATGGCTGTAGTTTATCATACTTATATAATGTCCTATTATTTGGACAGAAAGGTAGGTTAAAGCTATTCATTACTAGGTCTAACGGGAAATGGTAAGTTCACTTTTTCCCCTGGTTCTCTGAGAAGAGATTTTCCCTTCTCAACTTCTACATGGTTTTTAAAAAGCTTTGAGCGACGGCCCATCAATACTTCGCCTAAATCATTATTTTCTTTGATTAAACAAAAACCTTGTTTTTTAAGATTTCTTACTAGTCCAGTCATTAATACAACAGATCTTGGCGAAGATACGTCTCCACCAACTAGTATCGTGGGGATATTCTCTTCATCTAGTATTTTTTTTAAGTCTTCTGCGAACTTTGCGGTATCTGTTCCAATTGCTAAATGTGTAAGTGTTCCAGTTGTTCCGTTACTGGTATGGACCTCAACACATGAGTTTGCAATCATGGGTCCCTTTATAAATGTTGTTACTTTAAAATCGATTATTTGTGTAGCTTTATTTATATCAACAGGATATATAGGATTAGATTCATTTCTTGCTCTGCTTGTGTAGTGATCAAAAGGGATACTGTTACCTTGGTGTGGTTGAATATCGTTTAATTTGTCACGTCCGTAGGAAAAAAGTTCTATTTTGCCTTCTCTTTGTTTCATAGGATTTTGATTATATCAACCAAGCGGTTGTTAATCAATATTATGGGATGTTGTCTATTCTACCTTTAATTTAATAAGAACCTTTATGTTGGGAATCCGGTTGACAGATTTCGAACATATTTTGAAATTTACTGGTTCTTGCCTCGTGTTGGATTTTGGGCCAAGATCGTTGTTCCAAGTTTTTGTGGGGGATATGTTTTGCAGAGGAAATGGTAATGGCTAACACATTAGTTTAATGGGTTTGAGTTTTTACCGAAAACTGATTGGAATAGGTGAATATTCCTATTTTATTATTTACAGGTAAAAAATAAAGATTTTTTGGAAATATTTATTGTGTAATAAGCAAAATTTGCCAAAGGTATTGAATATTATTATAGTGTTTTGATATACTTCGACATACTAATTCGGAAATATTGTTAATAGATACTGTAAATATCTAAATAATATTGAAGACACATTTGATGTGTATTTTCTTTAGAAAGATCTATACAATATGAAAAATTATATTAATTTAGAATTTAAAATAATAGTTACGAAAGTGAGGCAACATGGTTGAGAGAATAAACGTTTTTGATACTCCACAAAAATATCGTGAAAATATTTTACAGCGTACTAATTTAATAGTTCCCGAAAGAGACAAGTTCAACGGTAAGTCCTTGGTATGTGTATTCTTGACTTCATATTGTGGTGTTGGTTGTCCTTTCTGTTTTTTCAAATCTCCGAGCCCTGAATCTAAAGAAGAAAATGATACTAAAAATAGATTCAATGCAGAGACGGTTGATAAATTTGTTAGCTTTGCAAACGACGCAAATGTTGGATATTTACAAATTTGTGGCGGTGGCGAGCCTTTTTTAGAAAAAGAAGCACTACTAAAATGCGTTGAGGAAATTCGCGCAGACAGAATCATCCTTGTAACAAGTGGCAGTTGGGCGGTTAATAAATCAAAAGCTGAAAAATACTTGGCAGAAATTGAAAAAGCGATAAGTAAGCGTGAAACGCCAGCTCGTGTTTCAATAAGATTAAGCGTAAGTGAGGGACACAGTATACGACTAAAGGAACGCCCACTAATCAATTTACTAAGACTTTTTGAAGAAAAGTATCGTGATAATGAAAATTTCACTTTACAACTTAAAACCTTTGAGGGAGATAGCACACTTGTTAATTACTTAAGTAAAGATTTTAATGGATACTCAATTAAAGAGGAGGGTAAGAACCAATCTGATGATCACAACATTATAAAAATAATACCGCGGAAGTCAAAAATTACATTGCCTTCTGGATATGAAGTTATTGTTGGAAGAACAAAGATTTTTGAGTCATCGCTAAAACCCAATCTCAACGACGGACAATCTATTGAAAACTCTATTGAAATCTTCGACGAAGATTTAGAACAATCGCAAAGTGGCTATCCATCAACGGTTTTTAATACGGATGGAACTCGTGGTATGGATTGGATTGTTGAATACGACGGCAACGTAAGTACTTGGCAAAATAGTGTTCGAGATAATTTACAGAATATCAGTGAAGATGGGTATGACAAAGTGTTAGACGCAACGATACAAGATCCACTGACTCTTTCTTATATTGAAAAAGGAGCAGGATACAGGGATCAAATAATTGCAGAGATTTCTCCTAGAACAGTGAAACTAGCTAAGGCGGTAAGTATACGAGACTATGTGGGAACATTGCTGTTCCAAAATGAAAAAACACGACTTTACTACACTCTCCGAGTTTTGCAAGATTACATTAAAGATGGTCGTGCAGATGCTCAAACCATTGCAAGTTTGCCCGTTGAAATTCAAAGTGCACTTAATCAAGATATTGAAGAGCTAAGTCGTTTATACGAACAAGGAAGACATTCAATGCTTGATCAAGAACTTGCAAAAGAACAGAGTGACATTAGATTTAATGATTTTTTGGAATTGGTCGAGTTAGGACATTATGATTTGGACGAAGTAGATATTGAACGAGCAAAAAAACATGCCGAAGTTATTCGTGGAGTTGGGAAGGAGAACGAAACTAATCAGGATAGACGCTTGACACAAAGGGTAATGACACAAAAAACCTTTGACTGGTTTATTAGAAATCAAACAGGACGTGAGAAAATCATTAATTTGATGAGACATGGTGAAACAAATTTCAATGTTGAGGGTCGTTTAAAGGGGCAAAACGAAAGTATTCGAATAACATTTACTGAACAAGGGTTATCTCAAATAAACGATTTTGGTAACCAGCTGAGAGAATCTGGTACAGAGAGAATTTTTGCTTCTGATTTGGAACGTACAGTTCAAACTGCCTTAATCGCAAATCGTGGGTTAAGCTTACCAATTTCATTTCATAGGCAATTGCGTGGTCTAAATATGGGCGAATTTCAGAATCGAGCCATGTTGGTTTCTGACTTCATTGAGTTGCCCGAAATCCGAGCTGCATTTAGTGACCATGGTATACCAATTCCAGGAGGTGAAAGTATCAACCAACTCATTGAACGCATTACAGGGTTTATTATTAGATCTTGCGACACAATGCAATATAAAAACCTTTCTTTTGTTACACACGGTACGGTAATCGGTAACGTTAATTCTGCAATTTCGGGTGAACCGTATAAGAGTATAGATTACTGTAAACTAAGGTGCTTTAGGGATAATCTTGAAGTATTGGAATATGGTTCGAGATAATAAGGCAGACGGGTTTTTAACTTTTTTAAAAGCTTGTTCACTTAATCCCAATAAAATTCTTTTTTAGACAATTCCTTATCGTTTACCTGTGTTTCGTAACTAACAGACAACTCTTTTTGTCATAAATCTTATTTTACTAAATTTACGAATTAGTGGCTTGAAAAGTTATTCTTTCTGCTATTTTTTGAGCTTTTTTTTCCTTACCTTGTCGTGAGTAGGCTTTATATTCTTGATCTAAACTAATTATTGGTATTTCTGTATCGTCTATCTGAAAATAAATTTTCTTATCTAAGAAATTAGTAGTTTCGTCCCAAATATCTCCACTTGGATTAACAACTAATAAATCTCCCATAATTTCCACATCAATCCCATTAATAATAAATTTTCCGAAGTATGATCTGAATTTTTCTGATTCTTTGTACCCAACTTCTTCCTTGGTAAATTCTTTTAATAGTTTTCCTATGCGTAAAGCCCCTTCTTTGTCGGTCAGTATGTCTATGTCGTGCGCTCTGACATCAACACCTTGAAGAGCTAAATTTGAACTTCCAATCAGTGCCCAGTTGATGTTATCGTGGCTTAATTTTTCTGTAATTATTTTTGTTACTTCAATATTTTCTTTTGAAATCATATTTTTGTATATTTTTTTTAAAAGTTTATTAGTCGACATGTCAAGCGAATTGGTGTGGACCGTAGGAGAGTCGAACTCCTGTCGCCGCAATGCGAATGCGGTACTCTACCAGCTAAGCTAACGGCCCATTTTTTCAATTTCGTCTATGATTGTATCAATTGTGGTGGAGATTTTCTTTTTTTCTTCACCACTAAGTGGTTTTAGAACATAATCTTCAACTGCGGTCGCTGTTTCGGGATGACCAATACCTATTCTGATTCTCCAAAAGGCTTGAGTGTCTAAATTTTCGGTTGTGGACTTGACTCCGTTGTGGCCAGCAGAGCCGCGATCAAATTGTAATCGCCACTCACCCACTTCGAGGTCCAAATCATCATGAATTAAATAGATATTTTCAGGGGAGATTTTGTAATAGGCGGCAACTTTTTGAACTGAAATACCGGAGTTGTTCATATACTCAGTGCTGATGGCAAAAATATTTTTTTGATACTCCCCTATCTGGGCAGATAGTTTATTTTTTTGTGAGAGATTAAAGCCATTTTTTTGGGAAATTCGATCAATTAACATTTGGCCAAGATTGTGACGCGTGTTTTTGTATTCCTTGCCTGGGTTACCTAAACCGAAAAATAGTTTCATTTGATGTATTATATTATAGATTGATATATAAATATAGTCTAAGGATAGGTTTTATTTAATTTGATATATTAATTAGCACTCAAAGCTATCGACTGCTAATAAGTTGATTAAATTGATCCTCGTTGATAATTTTAACATTTAGTTTTTGGGCAGAGAGAAATTTGCTTGATTTTGAGCTGGTGTCATTGGTGAGTAAATAGTTTGTGTTTTGGGAAATTGATGAAGATATTTTTCCACCAAGAGATTCGATGAGGTCAATATAAGTTTGTCGAGGTTGAGATAAGCTACCGGTGATAGCAAAAGATAAAGATGAGAGCTTTAGAGCTTTAGAGCTATGGTCCTTTAGAACAATTTGAGACAGAATTGACTCGATCCATTTTTTTCGAAGTTGAATCCCCTGCCAGACTTTGTCGGCCAAGGTTTTTTGGAAACCGGGAAGTTTAACAAGCTCACTTTTGCTTATGTTTAATAACTTTGTCGGAGTATCGTAACCGTTTGTAATAAGTTGCTGGATTCGGGCGGCACTAAAATTGGGAATAATGGCGGCATCAAAAACTTGTTTCAGGGAAAGAGATTTTTTGCTTTGAATTTGGTGAATAATGTTTTTGGCAGATTTTTGGCCTAAGTTATCGAGCTGGCTAATATCATCAATTTTTAGTTTATAAAAATCGCCTGGGACGCGGATTTTGTTGGCTTGGTAAAGTTTTTCAATTGTTTTTTCAGATAGACCTAAAATGTCGAGGGTGTTGCAAAACAAACGAAGAGAGCCAAGAATTTGAGGTAGACAATTTTGAGAATTGGAACAGTGGAGTTGTTTGTCTTCTTTGTCGAGAGGAGCGTGACAGTGGGGACAGTTGGTGGGGATATCGACATGGCCAGGAAAAACTTTAGTAATGACTTTTTCGATATGGGGAATGACATCACCGCGGCGAGATATCTCGATGACATCGCCGATGTTTAGATTTTTTTTGATAACTAGGTCGTAGTTTCCCAGAGAAGCGAAGGAAACGACGGCGCCAGAAAGTTCGATTGGTTCGACTTCGGCAACAGGGGTGATAGAACCCATGGGGCCAACTTGCCAGGTAATTTTTTTGATTTGGCTTTGGTTGGAATCAGCGGGAAATTTATAGGCAACCTGTGATTTGGGACGATTGTTTTTTGAGCCGAGTTGGCGAGAGATATTGATGTTATTTATTTTGACAACTAGACCGTCGATTTCGTAGGGATAATCTTGTCGATCTTTTTTTAAAAAGCTTTGGTAGATTTTTTCTATTTCGTCAAAAGAGTGGCAGAGAGTTGATTCAACGGGGGTAAAACCCAAAGATTTCAGAGAAAGGATTTTGTCTTGCTCGGAGCGATCACCGTTGTCGGTGAGAATGTCTACGGCGATGAGAGTGCAAAATTCAGAGTATTTTCCATCTAATCTTTGGGATAGGCCGGAAGCGGCATTGCGAGGGTTGGAATAAACCCCCTCCCCTTCGGGGTTTCCCCCTTGAGAAATGGGGACTTTTTTAGAAACCTGATTAAGTTTTTCAAAATCATTTTTAGTGACGACAATTTCACAGCGAACAGAGCCAGAAAAATGGTTCGGTGGGCTCAGGACAAAATTTTTCATCTTAACGACATTTTGAGTAATGATGTCGCCAACAAAACCATTTCCGCGAGTAATGGCGTCAACTAGATTTCCGTTTGAATATTCAATTTCCAGGGAAATGCCGTCACATTTTGGCTGGACAACAAATTCCAAATTGGGAATTTTTTTTAATTCAAAATAGTGAATTAAATCTTCATATTTACTGACCTTATTTTGAGAGCCCATGGGATGTGAGTGCTTTTTTTTGTTAAAACCAGTGTTGAAATCTGAGGTGCCGACTTTGGAAAATAGCCGATGATGTGGGGATTTTTGTTTTAAAATTTCCTCGAGAGTATCGTAGGTATGATCGTCCATGATGGGCTTGTCGGTGGTGTAGTAAGCCTTTTTGGCAGAAATGAGGATTTCCCCTATTTCCTCGGGAGATATTGATTCTAGATTTAGCTGGTCAAGAGTGATCACTATGGTATTATAAGGTCATGAGTGGAGAAAATGAAAGCAGGCCTGGTTTACAGAGTGACCAGTTGTTGGAACTTACAAAGATTATTAGGCAGATATCGACAACAAAAGAAGGATCGCCAATGAATCTAATTGCTAGATATAATATGAGTCAATTACTGTTTCCCAAAAAGGAGCAAGAATGAGCGCAAGAATTAAAGAGAGAGTAAAAGAAGATGTCGTTTTGTTGGTAGAAGAATTAGTGGGGATTGTGGTGCGAGGGACAGCGGTGTTTAGAAGTAAGAGAGATAGTAGAATTTTATTGGAAGAAATTGAAGCAAGAAAGGAGCCGGGAAAGAATGAGGCATTTGCGATTGGGATAAGCCCGCCAACAAAGAGGTGAAAGATTAGGCGTTAGTAAGACAGTAGTAGGCACCTTTGGTAGAACCGCGTTTTTCACAGACTTTGTCATCGATAAGTTTTTTTAGATCCCGCCAAATGGTATCGTCGGAAACCATAGGTAAAA
>JAHISL010000023.1 GCA_018818185.1 Patescibacteria group bacterium
ACTAATATATACCATCATCCCCAAATCTTTTTGTCGACTCCTGTATATCACCCCTCCCAAACAAAAAAGAATTATCACAATAAATAATGAGTGGAAAACTCCAATTCCCAGTACCTTTACCACGAAAAGATAAAAAGTTTGCAAGTTTGTTGTTTCAACCCAAAAAAGCAACCCTTTAATTTCCCCTCCCCTTATCAGTATTTCCTCCACCAAATAGAGACACATGACCAATAACTCAATTAACAAAAAATATTTTGCTCTTTTTTTTCTATAAGCTAGCCAAATAAACTCAATGATTACTATACATACATATCCAAAAACTACCGAAAAACCCACCATATTTATTATTAACACCAACCACAAATATATTTTTTTTCTTAGGCCTTTCTTTTGCTGATAAAGCAAAAAAAATAGTAGTGATATAAGCATTATTAACACTCCCAAACCATACATTCTAACCATGAACGTTAATTCTAAAATCTTCGCTGAAAACACCCAAAAAATCGATGCCATACCGGCTTCAAACCAATTCAGCTCCAGTCTTCTATATATCTTATACACAACAAATGTCGACAATAGAAAAATACCCCACATTATTACCCTTAGATCAACAATTGGTAACAACTCCAACAAAAATTTTATAAAAAAATAAAACAAATTTGGATGTGTCGCTTCAACGTTTCTTTGCAACATATCCAGGTACGAATTATTCTGTGAATAAAAAATACTACTGAGTTCATCTACATTTAAATACTGATTTACGGCAAATTTATAGTGATACCAAAAACCAACAACAAGCCCGAACAATATCAACAATATCTTTATTGCACTTCTATACCATTTTTTCATATTCTCGCCAGCACTCCCGTTTTTCTAGATAATTTTAAGAAAAAATTAAATAAAAGTATCCCAAGCAAAAAATACAATCCACTCAATCCAATTGACAATCCCCATAATTGCCAATTAAAATTTCCGGTCTTTATCATCTCTCGATATATTTCGAATACATAAGATGATGGCACCAAGTATGAAATCATTCTAAAGATTCCTGGCAATATTTCTCGACTATAAAACACACAAGAAAAAGGCTGAACAATTCCCGTCACCACCCAGGCCAAAGTCATTGCCTTGTTTCCCAATAAAAAAAGAAGAGACGAAACCAACAAACCCATGGCCACCCCCCACAACACTAAAGTTAAAACTAAAAAACCATACCTCCAGTCAACCAACAAATTAAACCCATAAATTATTTTTGCTACAAATAACAATATTCCCATACTAACCACCAACTTGGTACATGCCGCTCCAATTAAAGCAATTATCATTTCACCAACTCTTACTGGTGACATAATAATATTTTTTAAATTTTTCGACAAAACATCATCAAATAACTGCTGGTAAACTTCACCAGATATCTTGGCAAAAAAATGCCAAAAAACAAGACTCCCCAATAATATTGCCATCAATTTTATCGCTTCATTTTGGATCTCTTGATTTAAAAAATTTGCCGTAAAACCAAACACCAACAATTCCAAAACTGGCCAAACAAAAATATCCACCAACCGACCTTTATTCCTTTTTATTGAATAAATATAATGTCTCCATAAAATAAAAATTCTTCTTGCTGACATATATCTCAAAAATAACTAATTAATTTCTTATTATTTAAAACCTTTCCCGCATACGATACTTTTTCATTTCTTAAAACAATCACCCGATTACATAAACTAACCACCTCATCTAGTTGGTGAGACGAAAACACAATAGTTGTCCCCCATTCTTTGTTAATTTTTTTTAGTATTCTTATCAATTTCTTTTTAAATACCGGATCTAAAAATGCCGTTGGTTCATCCAAAAACAAAACTTCTGGTCTATTCAATAGGGCCTTGGCCAGGTTTACCCTTCCAATCTCTCCCGAAGACAATAAAAACAACTTTCGGTTTTTTAATTTATCTTCATTCATTTCGACAAGTGTCAAAACCTCGTCAATTTCATCTTTTCCTACACCATAAATTCCCGCAAAAGTTTCCATATTTTCCTTCGTCGACGCGTGTAATTGCAATGACTGGTAAGCAGAAGCCCAATTAATTTTTTCCCAATAGCTTTGCAAATCACTTTCAATACTTACACCTTCAAATTTCACCACCCCTTTATTTGGCAAAATTAGCCCAGTTAAAATATTCATCAATACTGTCTTGCCAACACCATTTTTTCCCAATAACCCCAAAATCTCTCCTCTCTCTATTTGTATCTTAATCCCATTAACTACCTTTTTTTTACCAAAGCCTTTTGTTAATCCTTTCGCTTCAATTATCATCTTCAATTTTCATTACCTGAGCGTCATATAAATTGTATTCATCCATTGGGATATACATCACGTTCCCAACCTTAATTGGCTGATAATTAGCAAAATAAGCTAATCCATCTCTCATATCAACCCGTAACTTCATCACTAATTCAATATCGACTAATCCATAAGGGTTTCTATCAATTCGACTTAGTCTCACATTTTTTGACATTACCTCACTCTGGACGTACTTTTCCTCAAAACCATTTTCCACCCTGTCACCAACCTTTATCCCATCAGCAAACCAAGATGGCATCTGCAAAAGAACCACCTTAACTCTTTTATATTCCTTTTTTTCAGTTACATCTCCACTATAAATTCTTGTTACACTACCATAAATTCTAGTATTCCCCACCAAAACATCTATCATCGAACCAACCTCCAATGGTTTCTGTTTATACCTAAAAGTTCCTTGTTTTTTGTTGCTACTAATCAATAATCTTAATTTTAAAAAAGCCACTATATTATTTCCTTCTTGATAGCTTTTTATATCAATCACCTCAGCTAGGCTTTTTCCAGAATAAGACACTTCCCTATCCCCTTCTTTAACCATATCTACCAACCAAGAAGGCGGTTGTACTACCGTTCCTTGCTGCCAACCATTTTGTCCTGTCACTTGAATTTCAACATTCAAATATTCATCATCCTGTTTCAACACTCTGCCCAAAACCAAAATCATCGACAATCCGACTAGGCCTACTAAAATTAAATTCAACTTTCCTAATTTATTTATTTTCCACTTTTTTATCATCTTTTCGATTATACTCTATTATAGTGAAGCAAAAAAAATTTATTACCACTCTTTTTTTACTTATTGCTCTCCCTCTTCTAATTTTTTCTGTTAAAACCGTCCTCGATCTCCGTAAATCTGCCTCTGGTACCAACGCCAATATCAGTATCGATGTTCAAAACCCAAATAGCCAACTCTCTCCCTCGCTTTGGCGCAACATTGCCCAAGGGGGTGAAGAACCAACTGACATGATTAAGCCTGTTATTAATCAGCTAAGAACTATAAAACCAGAACTAATTCGCATCGACCACCTCTTCGATTACTATCAAGTCGATATTGGTAATGGTCTTTATGATTTTTCTCGTCTTGACGGTGCAATTGATTCTATCCGCGCCACTGGTGCCACCCCCATGCTCTCCCTCTCCTACACTCCCGACTCAAAAGAACCGGCCGACTGGAACCAATGGAACAATTTAATTACTGCCACTGCCAGGCATTATTCTATCGAAAAAAATATTTCTGGTATCTACTACGAAGTCTGGAATGAACCAGATCTTTTCGGAGGTTGGCATTACGCCAGAAGTCCCAACTATTCCACCCTCTATATCAACACTGCCCGTGCCGTCGCTAATGGCGCCAAAGGCTCAAATTATAAAGTCGGTGGCCCTGCCATCACTGCCTATTACAGCAACTGGATAAAATCCCTTTTTAAAACAGCTTCTGAAAACAATGTTCCTCTTGATTTTATTTCCTGGCACAAATATTCCAAAAACATCTCTGACTATTTAAACGACTTTGATAACTTAAACACAATTCTTTCTGATTACCCTCAATATTTCAATATCGAACGCCTTATTACCGAAATTGGTCCCAATCCTGAACCCGATTCCTGGTATGACAACAAGATTAGTGGTATTCACCTTATTTCTCTTGTCACTCAATTATCTGGAAAAATCCATCGTATTTTTACTTTCGAGGCCATCGACGGACCCTCTCCCCGCTCAGATGTCTCAACCGGTTGGGGACTTCTTACCCACGATCAAAAACCAAAACCTCGCTACTATTCTCTTCAGTTTCTGAATCAACTTTCTGGTTCTCGGCTTCCCTCAATTGGTGACGGCACCTGGGTTACCTCACTTTCAACAAAAAATGCCTCTACTATTCAAACCCTGATCGTTAATTACGACCCCCGATCCTCACACACCGAAACCACTCCTATCAACTACAAAGGTCTTACTCCCGGCCAATATAAACTAAAGATTTCCGAATATTTAGGCAACACCCGCAACAAAAATGTCACCGTCACCACTCCCACCCACACCGAAAATATATATCTAGAGCCAAACACTGCCTACCTTCTCGAGCTTCAAATGCTACATTAAAAAATCTCTATCTCCCAAACAACTTACTTATATCCCCTACCGTTATCAGCAAAATCAACCCCAATAAAATCACCATTCCAATATTGTTTACCATTGCTTCAAACTTTTCGTTTGCCCTCTTCTTGGTCAACAATTCATAGACCACAAAAATAATTCTACCGCCATCCAAAGCCGGAAAAGGCAACACGTTAACCACTGCCAAATTCACTGAAACCACCCCAAAAAAATGAATCACCGCCAACAAACCTTGATTACTTCTGATACTACTCGTTGCCTCATACATTCCAATTGGCCCTGACACATCCTTGGGTACCTGTCCCATCAATAAACCAGCAATCATTTTATACACCCCTCCTCCAATCACCTTTCCCCAGAAATAGGCTTCTTTAAAACCGGCTCCAATCCCTTTATAAAACTGATACCATTTAATTTTCTCCATTTCCGTATTGCTAATCACTATCCCCATCAAACCCTCACCCTCGGGTGCTTCTTTTCGCACCGCCACTACTAAATCTATATCTTCCCCCTCTCGATTAACTAACATTTCAACATTTTCACCAGCAAGTTTTACCACTTCTTCCGTTAATTCCGATCCTTTTTTAATCTCAACTCCGTTAACATTTTTTACCCAATCCCCCTCTTTTAATCCAGCTTCCACCGCCGGACTTCTCTCCGCCACTCCAATAATTTTCACCTTGTCTGTCTCCACAGGCACTCCCACAATCGAATAAACCAATGAAAAAATTACCACCGCCAACACAATATTCATTATTACTCCCCCCAAAACTATCAGACCTTTTTCCCAAGCATTTTTTGATAAAAAAGAATTCTTTTCC
>JAHISL010000024.1 GCA_018818185.1 Patescibacteria group bacterium
AAAGATATTTTGAATGATTTGACCGTTAAAGATTTTTACCCCTGGGTTAACCAAATTATTTTGGCACCTGGTGAAATTGATACCAAAAATAGACAGGTGACCTGGAAAATTGATAGTTTGGCTGTTGGTGAAACAAGAAATTACACCCTAAGAGCCAGAGTGTCGACTGGTAGCTCGCTATTATCACAAACAAATATTGTTCAAGTTAGCAATAACAATGTTTTTGACAAAGACACAGCTACTTTTTTTGTGAGCGGAAAAACAAGTCCAAAAACTGGAAGCAATGACTTGTTGATTAAAACAGGCATTTTCACTAGCTTGGCTTTTGTTGGCTTGGGTTTGAGAAAACTGGCTAGAGGATACTAATAGATTAATAGTAAATCCCCTGCTAAGGCGGGGGATTTTTTATTGAAGGTGGAGATATAGACTCATTTTCCCGTCGGCGTGAAAAATCTTGACATGATTGCCAAGACTACTTTTAGAGTTTTTAAAGGTATAGGCAACACCATCTTCAATGGCAAAGACTCTGATATCGGTAGAGACGATGTCGAGACCATGATGATAATGATCACTATAATAATATGAGTATTTTGTCGCCCCCCTTAGTTGAGTTATGCAGTTGTTGTCCCTAATTGACTCGTCACAGAGCCTAGTGATTGAATTGATACCGTTCATGGGCCAAGGGTGCAGGCTTAGGTACTCTGTAGGGTCAATATCATTGGTATAAAGCCAATCATCTAGATCACTTTCCAAAAGATTATATAAACCAAAGTGGAGATGGTCACCAAAGGAGTAGCCCGTGTTGCCCATCAGACCAATTAGGTCTCCTTTCTTGACATTTCTTTTGTAGGCAAAGGTTGCCTCAAATAAGGAATTTAACTCTTCTTGGGCGGCATCTTTGAGCTTTTGATAATATTGCTCATTATTTTTGGTAACTAAGAGTAAATTGCTTCTAAATGTCTTTTGTTCAAGAAGATTGCTTTGTTGTTTGGAGAGCTGAGTTTCCATGCTTTCTAGTTCTGCCTGTTTTTGCGATTTAATTTGTTTCTGCAAATTTAGAGTATTTCTTTGAGCTTCAGTATTGATAAAAGATTCTCGATTATTTTTTTGAACTATTGAGATATATTTGATGATTTCAAAAAACTGGTTGAAGCTTGAAGAAGAAAAAATAGAATAAAGTGGTGTCTTGCTCTGTAATTTGTATTTTTGCCTACTGTCGACTAAGTAGGCCTGAGATAGTTCGTCTAGGGATAAATTGAGCTCACTAATTTTTATATCAATATTTTTAATATCTTCATTTAAGGTTTTGATATTTTGATGAGTTTGAACAATTTCTAGGTTTGTTTGAGCAATCTTTGTGTCCAAAATTTTTAATTGGTTGCCGAGTGTATCTTTTTCGGTTATTAGCTGATCGAGAACTAAATTTAATTCTTGGATTTGTTTGCCAAGCTGATCGTAATTTTCGGCATTAATAGGGGCAGGAAGACTAAAAAATATGAGTAAGGACAGCAAAAATATTTTGAGAAACATTTTATTTTGTAATAAGACGAAGACTCATAATTGAAGAAGTGGAGTAACGCTCGTTCAAATTTTGATCAGCACCGAACCAGGGATCGTGGATCTTGTAACTTCCGTCTGATCCGCCAATAATGACAACGAAGTGCATTCCATAAATATTTTTCATGTACATCTGGGCAATAACATACCTTCCAGCGTCTAGCTCGGCGTCGACAACACTTGAGCTGTATGAAACTTGTCTATAGGTATAGCCAGAGGGCGGACTGGGAACTTTGGCATAGGCAGAATTAAATTGAAAGTTACTGGGAATTGCGGCATAGGCGGCTGGGCTAATGTCGGAACCAAGCTTTTTAAAAGTCATAGCAATACTACTGATATAACAACCGACAGCACCAATAGTGTCCGAGGAATATCCAATTGTCTGTTTGCACCAGCGAGGATCTCTTTGGCTGTAGAAATTACCGTCACTACCCCCTCCGGGAACCGAAGAAAGGCAGGATGAGCCGTAGGCAGAGGAAAAGTTTCTGATGGCGCTAAGTTGAGCCAAGACGTCATTGAGTTGTTTTTGGGTTGTTTTTAACAATTCATTTTTAATGCTGTTTTGCGCCACAAGATCCTTTTGTTGCTTGGCCAGTGTTTTCTCTAAGATTTCTAATTCTGCCTGTTTCTTGGCCTTTTCCTGTTTTTGAAGGTCGAGGTTGGTACGGGTAGTTTCCATGTCAAGAAGTGTTTCTTGATTTTTTCTTTGGATAATTGAAAGGTATTTATAGTTTTCAAAGTAGTCATTGAAGTTGTCTGTGGCAATGGCAGTAAACAGAGAGATCCTTTTTCCGAGCTTATAATTATGAGATATTTGCTGAATATAAATGGCCGATAAATCGTTTAGTGAAAGATCTAGATCACTAATTTTTACAGATAAGTCCGCGATTTCTTTTTTTAGGGTAGAGATACTTGATGAGGTTTGTTTTACCTTTTGTTGAGTTTGAGCGATTTGGATACTAATTAGTTTTATTTGGTTGGAAATATTGGCACTATTTTTGATTAATTGACTTTTAAGTTGCTCGAGTTCTGATTCGCTCATAGCGTCGTAGTCCTGAGCAACGGCAATGAAGGGAAAGGTAAGGAAGATTAGAGATAAGATGAGAATAAACTTTTTTACCATTTGATATATCTTCTAGCCCCAAACCAACTAGCAGATAGACCGATTAAAACACCGATTAGAATTTCAGCGGCGAGAAGAATTGGTTCAAAAAGACTAATCTCAGGAATAAAGACTATTGGTTGAAAGAAAACATTAAGGGGTGATCTGAAATTATAAATAAGAACATAACTTAAGATAAATCCAAAAAAACTACCGATTAGTCCATAGATGACCCCCTCCATCAAAAAGGGCCGTTTAACGTAAAATTTTGATGCTCCCAACAGCCGAGATATTTTTATTTCTTCTTTTCTGTTGGTTATCTTCATGCCAATTAGAGTCAAAATCATAACAAAGGAAATTGAAATAAACAGGGAAATTAGGGCAATACCTGAACGACGAACCACAAGGGTCCAAGAAAGAAGAGATTGAATAACATCTTTTTGATAGATTATTTCATCGACAACATCATTCTTGGCAGAAAAATTTTGAGCAATCACTTCTAGAACCTTGGGATTATAGGTAGAGACTTCAAAAGAGGCTGGTAAGATTGAGGCGGTAACCATTTCGGTCAATAAGGGATTGTCCTTGTTGATGTCTTTGTATAAAGAAAGGGCTTTTTCCTTTGAAATATAACGAATTTCTTTGATATCGGGATAGGTAGCTAGCTCACCTTGAATAGATTCGACTGCTGCCTGATCGAGACCATCTTTGAGAAAGATAGTAATTTCGGGCTTGGTTTCAAAATAATTTAAAACATTACTTAGACCACGATTGATAAAAATAAATGAATTAATGATAAAAAAACTGACAAAAACAGTCAAAAATGCAATCAAACTCTGAAAAGGAGAACGGCGAATGTGGTGAAGGGTGAGTCTAAGTATTCTCATTTTCGTTTTTGCCTAATTTAATAATTTTTTTGTCAAGAGATTCGGTAAAATCAGTATTGTGAGTGGTCATGATAATGGTAGTTTTATATTTCTTGTTAATATTTTGAAGAATTTTGATTAAATTCCAGGCATTGGTAGGATCTAGATTGCCAGTTGGCTCATCAGCCAGAATCACTTCGGGCTCGATACTCAAAGCGCGAGCAAGACAGGCGCGTTGCAATTCACCGCCTGAAAGTTGTGAAGGAAACAAAAAATGACGATGTTGAAGCTTGACCATTTTGACAACTTTATCGATTCTGGGAGCGACTTCGCTGTGAGGGTATTTGACAATATCAAGATTTAGGGCGATGTTTTCTTCGATGGTAAGATCGTTTATAAGCTGGAAGTCCTGAAATATAACGCCTATTTTTCGGCGTATTTTGTCTATTTCATTTTTGTTCTTAAGTTTGTTGATGGCCTGTCCATCTACCATAATATCGCCACCATTTGGTTTGATTTGATTAAGAATAAGTTTGATGAGGGTTGATTTTCCTGAACCGCTGGGACCGGTAATAAAAATAAAGTCACCTTGATTTATTTTCAGGTCAAAATCCCGAAAGACATTGATCGGGCCATAGTTTTTGGTAACTTTGTCAAAAATAATTTCCATTTTTATTCAAGAACTTTTACACTACCGACATCCAGTAGCCATGAAGTTTGCTTGGAAGCATTGGTCTCGCCCTTAACTTCAACTTTTCGACCAACAAATAGATCAAGATCTACAACAGAAGAGGTGAGAGAGGCTCTTTGCGAAATACCACCTTCTCGATTGAGAATGTGAGTACCCACACCGTTAATTGAACCCTTCTCGACAGTGCCAGTGGCAGAGTCTTTAAAAATAGTGGCGGTATCTCCGTAAGTCTTGTCGACAGCAATATCTCCTGTGTCGGTAATGTTTTCGGTACTAATAGCCTGTTCTTTTCCTGGAAGGATAAGTTTGCCGTCAGCTGAAGAGGTTGGTAATAGTCTAGAGACCCAAAAACCCGTAGCAATGGCAAGAACAAGACAAATTAGAATGGTTGATAAAGAAAAATATGAAGGGGTCTGAGTACTAGGAGATTGGTTTGATGACAAATTCGGAATATCCATAAAACCAGTATAGCAAAGATTTTAGGGTGAGATCAAAGAGGTGGAAATGTAATCCTTTAGTGACTGATAGTATTCGTCCTGAGGAAGAAAAACCCACTGGCCCATGACTAATTTTCCAGGGTAATAGAGTAGATCATTTTTGGAATCTTCGCCCGAAGAGATTGAATGACGAACAATTTGTAAATTCTTTAGATTCAACCCATAGCGAATAAGGTAGGAAACAACCTCACTATCAGTAAAATTATGCTCTA